>JAFOFP010000247.1 GCA_017387285.1 Lachnospiraceae bacterium | reverse complement strand
CTTCTGGTTCTGATCGGCGGAATCGCCGGATTTAACGTTTTTCTGGTTCTGTTAGTAGGTATTGTCTCCGGCTCTGTGATCATGCTGGCTACCGGCGCCACCGAGATCACTGCGTTACTGGTCAATATGGGCTCCGGTGCCGAAGGCATGTATGAGACTACCATGGTTGCCATCCTCGTCTCTGCCATCTGCGCCTTGATCCATCGCTACGGCGGTTTTGATGCCTTGCTGGGATTCATCCGCAGGGTATGTAAAAACAGAAAGACCGGTAAACTTGGTATGGGGCTGTTGGTAGGTGCCATGGATATCGCCACTGCAAACAATACTGTAGCCATCGTTATGGCCAATCCCATTGCCAGGGAAATGGCTGAGGAGTATGATATCAGCCCCAGAAATGCCGCATCTATTCTGGACACCTTCTCCTGTGTATTCCAGGGGATCATCCCCTACGGAGCCCAGATGCTGGTAGCTCTCACCGCAGCCCATGAGCTTGGATATGAAATTTCAGCTTTTGATGTCATTCCCAATCTCCACTACCCTATACTTCTGCTGATCACGTCCTTATTCTTCATATTTGTGATACCGGAGCGGAAACAGTTAAATTAGACGGTCGTTTGAAGTGCATAGTGAACGTCCTCACCAGTTTTTTATTCATTCTGCCGAAAAAAAATTGCTCATTCTCTTTAATTTCTGTATTTTCAAATTGCCAAATCTATGATATATTATGACTTGGTAAGTGAATAATTGTGGGTTGACAAGCCGATAACTCTCGCCAATTCACGGTAATCTTTATAATACGAGGAGATTTCATATGAAGAAGATCTATGAAGGAAAAACAAAAGACGTATACAGCCTTGACAATGGCAACGTGATGCTGAAATTCAAGGACGATTGCACCGGCAAAGACGGCGTATTTGATCCCGGCGAGAATACCGTTGGTTTGACCATCGAAGGCATCGGTAAGGCTAACCTGCAGACCTCTATCCACTACTTCGAGCTGCTGAAGGAAGCAGGCATCAAGACCCACTATGTGAGCGCAGACGTTGAGAACGCTACCATGGAGGTTCTTCCCGGAAAGGTATTCGGACACGGCCTTGAGGTTATCTGCCGTCTGGTTGCTACCGGAAGCTTCATCCGCAGATACGGCGAGTACATTGAGAACGGTACTGTGCTTGAGGGCGGCTATGTAGAGTGTACCTTTAAGAACGACGCGCTGGGCGATCCCCTGGTAACCGGCGAAGGCTTGGCTGCACTGGGCATTATGACCCCCGCTATGTTCGAGAGCATGAAGGAGCAGACTCTGAAGATCACCAAGATCGTTGCTGACGACCTGAAGTCCATCGGCCTTGACCTGTGGGATATCAAGTTCGAGTTCGGTTACAACAACGACGAGGTTATCCTCATCGATGAGATCGCATCCGGAAATATGCGTGTATACAAGGGCGATCAGATCGTAGAGCCCGTTGAGCTGACCAAGCTGATTTTGAATCGGTAATTGATATAGTAAACAAATTTTTAAAGACCGCTGTACAACTAAGTTCACCTTAGCTGTGCAGCGGCCTTTTTGTCCTTACTGTCCGGAACTTACCGACTCAAATACCAGTAATATATTCTCCCACTCACCGTCGGCAAGCTGCACCGAGTCAGAGACTTGAATCCATCCACCGACCCCGTCCATAGTTTCCAGATACACCCAGTTCTTTGCCGGTCCAAACACAAACGCCGATGCGCCATCCTTGTCCCGTTCAATAATCATCTCAGACTTTTTCACCATGACCTTCTGTTGGTCGATCGTGGCAACCTTTTTCGCACCCAGATCCGGCTCTTCGTAAAGGGCAATGGGTTTAGATACCATCACGAAAACCTCATCCAGAAAATCATACATCTCCTCGTAATACCTCTGATAAACGCCATCCTCATCCATCTTCCACTCAAACAGAATACGGCCGCCAAATGGGTCAAAAGGAATCTTAACAGCGATCAGATTATCCTTCCCAATAACGGTATGTTCTCCCAGCAAATCAATAGCAGTATCAAAAACCATGTTCAGCGTCTCACACCCATAAGCAAATATGTGTGTATAATTCCCCTGCGTATCCTCCTCTGATATGGCTTCTGTCAATGCCAGCAATATTCTTTCCCCGTCGGGGCTGAAGGCCAGCACATTCCAACGATACTTTTGATCGTTCCAACCCGACTGGTACTTTCCCATGTATCCAATCTCATAGGAAGCCTCGTTCACAGAAAGAGTGTACATCTCCCACGTCACATAGAGGACACCATCGATCTCCGAGTAACGGTAATTCTTAGCCATTTCTCCCTGACAGCTCAGGGCGATCCGCTCCGGCACACCGTCCACATCCACATCCAAAAGAATCTCCAGTGGGTTCGCGTATCCCTCCCCCAACACAAACACCTTTCCGGGTTCAGACAAAATCTCCTGCGTCAGTGCCAATGCCTCGTCCTTAGACACCTCGGTCACCTGCTCGGTATAGTAGGTCTCTCCCACCTCCGGCACGCGGGTGCGGATATCGGATGGACTGTAGGTTTCCTCCGGTTCGGTGGGTGTGGGTTGGGTGGGTGCGGATTTCGTAGCGTCCTGCTCATCAGACTCGGTTACTTCGTCAACGGCACTCTGCGTTGTTTCCACCAAAGGCTCTGCTTCTAACACAGTCCCATGGCATCCGTATAGAAAAGAACTGCATAAACATACTCCCAACATCAGCAATGTTTTTCTTATTCGAATATACATTTCCTTCCTCCTTTTATCTCACCTTTCTTTTGTCATATATGCCATATCCTATCCTTTTCTCCCTACACCGCGTTCCGAAAACAAAAGCGACGACTTTCTCCTTTTTTTAACCGCTGCGCGTAAAGAATACGCAGCCGTACACTTGTTTCTGCTTTCTAAATACACAAAATACGGCTACGCATCATATGAGCGCAGCCGTTCATCTCATTACTTATTTCTGTTTTTCTGAAGGAACTCAGGGATGTTGATGCTGGGCTCTTTCTTTACGGTAGGCTTGGTGTAAGTTACCTGCTTGGGCACCTGGGTGGTGTAAGAAGGTGCTGCTGCCTTGGGCGTCTCTGCTGCACGCAGAGTGCTTGCGGAGGTCTTAGGCTTGTAGTTAAAGCCTGCCATCACGGTAGATACCTGAGGCTTCTCCTCCAGACCGGTAGCGATAACGGTGATGCTTGCCTCATCCTGAGCGGTCTCATCGTACATCGCACCGAAGATGATGTTTGCAGACTCACCTGCCAGCTCCTGTACGAAGGTAGCTGCCTCATTTGCCTCCATCAGTCCGATATCACCGGAGATGTTGATCAGCACGTGGCTGGCGCCCTCAATGCTAGTCTCCAACAGAGGACTGGATACAGCCTGCTTAACTGCGTCGATAGCCTTGTCATCGCCCTTAGCGCGGCCGATACCGATATGTGCAACACCCTTGTCCTTCATGACGGTCTGAACGTCAGCGAAGTCAAGGTTAATCAGTCCGGGAACATTGATCAGGTCGGTGATGCCCTGTACTGCCTGCTGAAGAACCTCATCAGCCTTCTTCAGTGCATCAGGCATACTGGTACGACGATCTACGATCTCCAACAGACGATCGTTGGGGATCACAATAAGGGTATCAACAGCCTCTTTCAGTCTCTCGATACCGTTCAGTGCATTTTCCATACGGGTTCTGGCCTCAAAACGGAAGGGCTTGGTCACAACACCAACGGTCAGAATACCCATCTCCTTAGCGATAGCTGCCACAACAGGAGCTGCACCGGTACCGGTACCGCCGCCCATACCACAGGTAACGAATACCATATCCGCACCCTTCAGTGCCGCAGTCAGGTCCTCGCCGCTCTCCTCTGCTGCCTTCTGTCCAACCTCAGGCTTTGCGCCTGCGCCCAGACCCTTGGTCAGCTTCTCACCGATCTGAAGTACAGTGGGAGCCTTACAAAGCTGCAGTGCCTGCTTATCTGTATTTACTCCAATAAACTCTACTCCCTGTATGTTCTCTGCAATCATCCGATTGACAGCATTATTTCCTGCTCCGCCTACGCCGACAACGATAATTCTTGCCGCGCTCTGCGGCTCATTGATCTTGATCTCTAACACAATCTATTCCTCCCTAATATGCAAGCCCACAGCTTGTCCGATTATCCATTAAGAATATCATAGCCTTTTTTCGCAAAATAATCAACCCTGAATTGCAAGGTTTTTCAATTTTTTTCCGGCATAAAACGATAATGAGGATTTATGGCATCCGGATCGAAACTATCTAAATACAGTGTACCTGACTGGCCGGCGATACTGGGCAGGATGGACTTCAATTCCATGATTTTTTCATCCATATATTTACTGTTTCCCAGTTCCACCTTGAGACCATCCATATATAATCTGGCCTCCAGATCATCATTATAATAGACGCGCTCTACATCCAGCTCATAAAGTGATAACAGCTGCGTCAGATTCAGAATCGCAGTGAATACTTCTTGATTTTTCACCGCAATGGGTTGATGCATGACGATCCGGCTGAAATCGATACCGGTGATCTCCGGTACGCCTTCATTATTCTCATCCTCCGACTCCACCACAATACCATCCTTGTCAAAATACATGATGCTGCCCATATACTCCAGACAGGCGATCACATGTTTCTCGTAAACCATGATGTGAGCTGTATTCAGATCATCCAGCGTGATCTCGTATCGGGATACAAAGGGAATTGTCTGATGCTCACCTCTGTATTCCCTGAGCCAGACGTTCACCGTCAGGCGATCCTCCGGTTCAGGGAAGATCAATTCCAGCAATTCATCCTTGCTGTAATGATGATTCCCTTCCACCGTAATATTCTCCAGTCGGGTATTCTTGACAAACAAATATCCCCACAGCAAAAGAGCAGCCGCCAGCACCAATATCACTGCCGCCACAATCCATTTTGTGTTTACTCTCCTCTTTTGCTCCATGCTTTATCTCCTTATCTGCATATTCTGATCTGATTGGACACGGACAGCACCAGCCCCATCTCGATCAGCAAAAACAATACAGAGGTTCCTCCGTAACTGATAAACGGCAGAGTGATCCCCGTATTGGGAATGGTATTGGTCACCACCGCCACGTTCAGGATCACCTGAATGGCAATGTGTGCCATCACCCCGGTCACCAGCATGGTACCGAACATATCCGGTGCATTCCCTGCGATCACAGCAAACCGCCACAACATCATAAAAAAAATCATCAGCACAGCTGCAGCACCCACCAGTCCCAGCTCTTCACAGATAATAGAAAACACCATATCATTCTGAGCCTCCGGAACAAATCCCAGCTTTTGAAGGCTTTGCCCCAGACCTTTTCCAAACAAGCCTCCGCTGCCGATGGCATAGAGCCCCTGCAAAACCTGAAATCCGCCCTCCAATTTGTAAGCCAACGGATCGATCCACACCTCTATCCGCTCCAACTGATAGGACTCCAAAATTCCAAACTCCACCAGTTTAGCACGAAGGCTCACAAACAGACCGGCCAGCCCTACCACGCTTCCTGCCGCCAGAAAAAACCGCAGTTTACGCCGCGATGCGACAAACAACATTACAAATAATATTCCGAGCAAAATGATCCCTGTACTCAGATTGTTATCTGCTACCAATATGATCAACGGAAGGCAGACCACCGCAAGTCCGATCAGTACCGGCCAGCGGTCCACCCGCTTGCCCAATCGTGTGACCCAGACCGCCAGGCTGAGGATCATGGACAATTTTACCAGTTCTGCCGCCTGAAATAAGGAGTGACCACCAATGCCAAACCATCTTTTTTTTCCGTTCAGCTCCACACCGAAGGGCGTATAATTGACCAGAACCATCAGTACAACTGCGCCGACGTAGGCCCAAAGAGCCAGAGAAAACCACCGGTGGTAGTCAAGATGGGACACGATGACCATGACCGCGATCCCGCCGGCCAGGATCATCCCCTGCCGCTTGAAATAGTACAGGGAATCGTCCAGCTTTTTTGCCGCCGCATAGGAGCTGGAACTTAAGACCATCATCAGGCCGAACGCAGCCAACACCACAATGATCCAAAACAGTCTATGATCATAATAACGATTTGTTCTGACCCATCCCTTCAAGGAGCCACACCCTCTCTGTCTTATTCATTCGGGTGTATATTATACTGTCGGAAACAAACGCTCCTGGGTTTCGTCCTTACCCCAGCCCCAAGGATTCCTTGGACTCAAAGTGCTCTCACCAATTCTTTAAAGATACGCCCCCGCTCCTCATAGTTGGCAAACATACCCCAGCTCGCACAGGCGGGGGAGAGTAAAACTGCATCACCGCTCACTGCCTCAGCCGCAGAAAGCTTTACCGCTTCCTCCATGCTCTCTGCCCGGAGAATACGGGTAAATCCGGCTTTTCTGGCAGCCGCCTCAATCTGATCGGCCGTCTGGCCCAGAAGCACCAGTGCCTTGACCTTACCCTCGAAGGTAGCGATCCACTCATCGTAATCGGAACCCTTATCATATCCGCCGCCGATCAGAATCGTAGGCTTCACCATGGCCTTCACCGCCTGAATGGCTGCGTCCGGATTAGTGCCTTTAGAGTCATTGTAATAGGCCACACCGTTTTTGTTTGTGACAAATTCGATACGGTGTTCCACCGGCTGGAATCGCATCAACACCTGACGGATGGTCTCCACCGGCACATCCATGGCCCATCCAATGGCGATAGCCGTCATGGCATTTTCATAATTATGCCGGCCAAGGATATTCAATTCCTCCACCGCCACCATATCCTCCTCCACGCCATCGTGTCGGAAAACGATCCGGCCATCCCGGATAAACAACCCTTCGGGAAGCTCATGCAGGCTGCTGAAAAAGATCACACGGCGATCCAAATGCTCACCAAAGGTTCTCAGCACCGGATCCTCATAATTTAGCACACACACCTGATCGGGCATCTGATTTTTGGTCACAGACTCCTTCACGGCAATATAATTTTCCATGGTAATGTGACGGTTCAAATGATCCGGGGTAATGTTGGTGATGGCGCTGACCGTGGGATGAAAATCAAGGATGGTCTCCAGCTGGAAACTGGACACCTCCACCACGGTAGCCGAATCCTCCCGCATCTCCAGCGCCTTCTCCGTGTAGGGAATACCGATATTTCCCACCACAAAGGCCGAATCGTAATGTGCCGCCAGAATCTCTCCCACCAACGCCGTGGTGGTGGTTTTTCCGTTGGTACCGGTGATGGCTGCCAGTTTTCCCTTGGAGAACCGGTATGCCAACTCGATCTCACTCCAGATCGGAATCTGACACGCCTTAAGCACTTCCACGAAAGGCATGGTAAGGGGAATGCCGGGGCTGATCACACAAGCCTTACACTGTCCTGCCACCTCCGGTGTCAGTTCCCCGAGGACTACTCTGATCCCCTCACGATGATTTAGTTTTCCTTTGATCACCTCCGGATCAAGGGCTGTGTTCCCATCATACAAAATCACCTCTGCTCCCACATCAAGCAGCAGTTTCGCCGCGCCGATGCCGCTGATCCCGCATCCGGCCACCAGATAAGTATCTCTCATGATTTCCTCCTAAATTGTTATCTATAACGCCAGAAATCCCAATAGGCACATCAATGCGGTCACTGTCGAAAATACGGTGACCACTCTCGTCTCTGACCAGCCTCCCAATTCAAAGTGATGATGCAGGGGTGCCATCCGAAACAAACGTTTCCCGCCGGTTATCTTAAAATATCCTACCTGCAGGATCACCGACAGGGTCTCAATAAAATAAATAAAACCTACAATCAGAATAAACAGGGGCATCTGCATCATAAACATGGACGAGATCACAAATCCCCCCAAGGCCAAAGAACCGGTATCGCCCATGAACACCTTTGCCGGGTGTACATTGAACAGCAGAAAACCCAGCAGACTCCCCACCGCCGCTCCGGTCACCGGCTCGATCCCACGACCTTCTCCCACCGACACCGTGGTCAAAAATACCGACACCAGCAGGGTCACACTGGCACAGAGTCCATCCAGACCGTCTGTCAAATTCACCCCGTTATCGGTTCCCAGGGCCGTCACAAAAAAGATCGGGACAAAAAACCAGCCCACATCCAGCTCATACCCCTCCATGAAAGGGATCCGCAGCGTGGTGTCCACTGTCTGATCCGCCATCAAATAAAAGCAGAACACTCCGGCGATCAGGATCTGTCCCAGCAGCTTCTGGGTAGGATTAAGGCCCTCGGATCGTTTCATCACGACCTTGATATAGTCATCCAGAAAGCCGATGACCCCGAAGCCCACGGTCACAAACAGAATGGGGATGATCCTTGGATAATCCGGTGCAAACAACACTCCGGTGACCACCATACTGAATACAAAGGCCAAACCACCCATGGTAGGTGTACCGGATTTCTTGAAATGCTCTCTGGGGCCTTCCTCCCTGATCTGCTGCCCAAACTTCAGGCGTTTCAGGAACGGAATGATCAGAGGGCAGGCAACGGCGCTGATGCCGAAGCTGATCAATACAGAAACTACCGCAGTATAATTCATCACTATCCTCCAAAGTATAATTCCTTTTGCCAAAAGAATCAAGTATCTTCCTTCGAAATTCCCAGATAGGGCAGTATCTTCTGAAAAATATCGGAAATCACCGGAGCTGCGATGGTTCCGCCGTAATACACACCCACCGGCTCATCGATGGTGATCAATGCAATGACCTGCGGATCATCCGCCGGTGCAAACCCCACAAAGGAGGAAATGTATTTGCCGTTTCCACGAGGAAGCTTTTCTGAGGTAGCTGTCTTTCCTCCCACCGAGAAGCCGGCCACCTGACCTTTTGAGCCGCCGCCCTCCGACACCACCTTTTCCAACAGTTGGCACATCAGGGCGCTGGTCGACTCGGAGATCACATCCTCCTGTACTTCCCATGTCAGGCGTTCAATGCGGGTCCCGTCACTGTTTTGCACCTCCATCCCGAAGTGGGGCGTCACCCGATCCCCGCCATTGACAATGGCGCTGGCCGTGGTCAACAGCTGCATGGGTGTGATCTGAAAGGACTGACCGAAGGACATGGTGGCCAGCTCAACCTCACCGATATTCTCCGGCTTGTGCATAATCGTTCCTGCCTCCCCGGGCAGATCCACCCCTGTCTTGGTCAGCAGTCCAAAATCCTTTAAATATCCATAATATTTCTCTGCTCCCAGCCGCAGTCCCACATCGATAAACACCGGATTGCAGGAGTTCATCAGTCCATGGGTGAAATCCTCCGCCCCATGGCCGGCGGTCTTGTGACAGCGGATACGTCGGTCCTCCACGATGCGATATCCCGGGCAGTAAAAGGAAGACTCCGGTGAAACTACTCCCTCCTCCAGTGCCGCCGATGCCGTAATCATCTTAAACGTAGATCCGGGCTCGTAGGTGTCATTGATACTGCGATTTCGCCACATGACATTGAGCTGCTTCACATACTCCTCGCTGCCAAGTGCTGTCTGCCCTTCGGTGAGCAGCGTATAAGGCTCATTGAGATCAAACTCCGGTACATTGACCATGGCATAGATTTCTCCGTTTTGTGGATTCATAATGATCACAGACACCGCCTTGGCCTGTTTCTCTTCCATGACTTTCTCCGCCATCTGTTGGGCATACAGCTGAATATTCACATCCAACGTCAGATAGAGATTATCTCCTGCCACCGGCTCCACCCGAAGTTCCTCTGCATTCTCGATTTCTACTCCCGCAGCATCTGCCAAAGCCAAAATCAGACCGTTATCTCCTTTTAACACATCCTCGTACTCTACTTCCAACCCGATGATTCCCTGATTGTCTCCTCCGGTAAATCCCAAAACCTTTGACGCCATGGTTCCGTAGGGGTAAAATCGCCGGTAATCCTCATCTACCTTCACCCCATCCAGTTCATAGGAACGTATTTTCTTGCCTACTTCCAGATCCACATTGGTTTTGATGATCTCTCTCGATGAATATTTTTCCACCAGACTGCGGACTCTATCCTCGGAAAGTTCCAACTCCCGGCACAAAATTTCAATCACTTTCTCCCGATCGGTCATCTGATTGTAAATGACCGAAACGGTACATACCGCTTTGTTGGCGGCGATGATTGTCCCGTTCCGGTCATAGATCAGTCCTCTTGCAGCCTTGATCGTCCGCTCACGATAGTGGAGATCGTCGGCCATCTCATTGTAGTAATCTGCCTGTGCGATCATCAGATACCCACATCTGACGATCAGCAGGGCGAACATGACGCCCACAAGCAGTAAACATAAAAATATTTTTCTTCGATGAACAGTTCTGGCGGGCTCCACAGGCTGCTCCTATCATCCCTATCCTTATACTCTATTCATCTGCATTGTGTTTCATACCATGATGTTTACGGATTTTAAGGGGTTTCGCCCTGATTGGTGGTCACCCGGCCTTCATCCGGTTCCTCCCCGGCTCCGTCGGGATCTTGTTCACCTGACGGCTCACCGTCCGGAGTCTCTCCGTTCTGGTTTTCTCCGTTCTGACCGTCTCCGCCCGGCTGTTCACCTCCATCGGGAACAGGAGTCTCATTGCCCTCTGCGTTTTCCGTATCCTCCGGATCCAGATCAACGCCGTAGCGATACTCGATCACATCACGCCAGATCGCATTTGCCAGTCTTGTGGTATAACCACCGCTGGACTGGTCCTCAACATGGGGCTCATCAATGATGACCATAATAAACAGATTGGGATCATCGTAGGGTTCAAAGCTGGCCAGTGATACAATATAGTTGCCGTT
>JAFOFP010000246.1 GCA_017387285.1 Lachnospiraceae bacterium | reverse complement strand
GGTGAGCGATTCCACATCTCCTCCGGAGAACTCCAAGGGTCACTCTGCACTGCGCTGAGATTGTGATAATATCCGATATCTGTGGTCAGACACTTACTGATAAAGTTGGAAATGCTGCGTTGGGAAGCCACCGCCGCAAATCGGTCTGTATGTCCCACAATCCAGTTGGCCATGAATCCACCGTAACTGCCTCCGGTCATCCCTACACGCCTCTTATCGATCTGAGGGTATGCCTCAAGCACCTTATCGGTAAACTCCATGAGATCATTGTAATCCTTCACACCGTAGTTGGGACCGGCAATATCTGCAAACTCATTGCCCTTTCCGTCACCGCCTCTGGGATTACAGAAGAATACAAAATACCCCTCGCTTGCCCACAGCTGCATCTCATGGAAGAATACCTCACCGTAAACTGTCTTGGGTCCACCATGTACATCCAAAATAGCGGGGTAGGATTTCTCCGGATCATAGCCCACCGGCTCGATGACCCATCCGTCGATCTGTACACCATCTCTGTCCACAAAGCCAAAATACTTCAGAGGTGAAATCTCATGGGTATCCATAAACTCATCATTGAAGGAAGTAAGCTTCTCCTCTGTCTCGCTGCCCTCATGGAAACAGTAAATTTCCTGCAGGCCTCCATTCCTCATGCCCACGCAGTAAAATTTTCCATTATAATAGTCCCAGCAATCAATAGAGCCTCTGATTTCAGGAGAAATTATCTCTTCCTCCCCGTCGGCAGACAGTTTTACAATGGCTGTATTAAACCCACGGGTACTGGAAAAATACCAATTCCCGTCAATAACTTTGGAGCTGCTTCCTCCTCCACGGCGACAATCGGAGCCCACACTGGAGTGCATACTGCAGTCTAAGTCGGCAATCTGTCCCCACTGGCCACTGACAGGATCGGCAATGAACTGACAAGGATTCTCCGCAGTGCCGTAACGCATTCCGTCGGAAGCCGAAAAGAAAATACTTCCTCCTGCCCAAACTGCAGAATTTACGCTGAACCTACCATTCAACTGAATCTGCACCTGATTATTGATCACATCTGCATCTCCCTGTGCTGCCTGATCCATTCTGCAGCCATGAACGGGACAAACATACATATCCGTCTTCCGTTCGTCCATCCACTGGTAATCGGAACCGTAATAGACCACCCGATCACCGGCTTTATCATAATCGAAGCCGCCCACGTTCATCCATTCCGGGCTGATCAGGGTAAGCTCACCGCTCTCCTGCTCGAAGCGATACAGACGGTTACGCTTTTTGTTGACCACACCGCTGCCGTTCACCCAGAAAGGTAACTCGTCAAAAATCTCATAGTCCTTATTTTCTTCAATCTGTGCAATGGCCGCAGCTTTCTCCTCTCCCTCCAGTCCGGCCAGATCAATGCCGTAATGGTCATAGGTCGCTGTCAGCAGATATTCCCCATCCTTGATCTTCTTCAGTTTAGTGCAGCGCATGGGCACGGTAAAAAACTCTTCTGCCTCGCCTCCGTGAATGTTGATCACATTGTACACGGTAACAGCCTGGCCGGGTGCGGGCTTGTGGGCCTTTTTCCGATCTCCGGGGAACAAAATATGCTCTTCATCCAACCACATGGGACCGGATTCACTGCCGCCGGTGGTCAGTTTCCGGCACTTTCCATTTTCCATGATCCAGATGGCAGATTTATACTTGTTTTCCTTTACATCTGCCTGACTGCACACAAAGGCCAGTGCCTTGCCGTCCGGTGACACAGATAAATCGGACAGAAAATTCATTTTTCCAAAATCATCGATCTGTACTTTTTTCATTTTTACACCCCTTCTTTCTCATTTGCTGCGATTCGTCAAAATCGGACTTCTCCATCATGTATCCCAAACAATCAATTCCACAAATCCTTGCGTAAAATCTCGTTCATCATGGACTCATCCATGGATTTGATCAGCTCTGTTGCCATCCGCACTGCCGCATCAACATCTTCCAATGCACAGAAATTGTTGGAGGTATGAACATATCGGGAAGGAATTCCCAGCACCAGTACCGGAACTGCCTTTCCCTCCAGACTGATCTTTCCTGCGTCTGTACCGCCGCCCCTGCGCACCGTGCTCTGATAAGGAATACCGTACTTATCGCCGATCTCTCTGGCCTTCTTCATAAAGACAGGATTAGCCACATAGCTGACGTCCATGTGACGAATCTGAACACCACGATGAAGTGCACACTGGGCCAGTCCTGCGCTGAAATAAAAGTCATCTGCCGGAGATCCCTCAAACAAGATTGCCAGATCCGGGCGCACCACTTGGGACGTCACCGTAGCTCCTCTCATGCCCAGCTCTTCCTGAGAAGCAAAGGCCCCGATCACATCCACTGCCAGGTCATGACCTTCCAATGCTTTCATGGTTTCAATAATACACGCACATCCCAACCGATTATCAAAGGCCTTTCCACTGCAAAGTTTTTGCTCCTCGTTGTACGCAAAAGAAACGTCGAAGGTGGCCGGATCTCCAACCCGGATGCCAAATACCTCCATGGCCTCCTGCCGGCTGCAAGCCCCCACATCAATGGCCAGTTCCTCTATGCTAAGATCGGTGGAATCCGCCTTGGTTCCCCGGATAAAATGTACAGGCTTAGACGTAATGATTCCTTTGACCTTTTTTCCCTCTCCGTTGCGGACAATCACTCTCTGGGCAGGTAAATTTGTCACGTGAACACTGCCCAATGTAACAAAATTGAGAAGGCCATTCTCCCGAATGCTCTGCACCATCATACCGCACTCGTCGGTGTGGGCATCCAGCATGATCACCGGCTTCTTCCCGGAAAAGTCCTTCTGCTTCATGTACACATTGCACATCGCATCATTGGTTACATCAAATCCTTCCGTATACTTGCGGATCACCTGACATACTTCCTCTTCAAATCCACTGGGACCGAAGGCATTGGTCAGTTCCTCGATCAATCTGATATCTGCCATCGCAATTCTCCTGCTCTTTTCGCTTATTTGTTCAGACACTTCCTACTGTCTAACATTGCTGGTATTATTATAACGCCGACAATGAGCAATGGCAATCAAAATCGATAAGTCCCGGCAGGAAAACCTGCCGGGACTCTGTTCACCAAACAAATTGGCATCCATTTTTTATATCTGTCACTATATCAGGAATACGGAACCACTTCCACTGTGTATCCAGCCTCACGCAACGTGTTCACCAGACCATCCTCAGCAATCATATGGGCCAATCCAACCGCATAGAACACCACATCTCCGCTCTCCAGATAGCCTTTTGCCACTTCCAGCATCGCCGCATTACGGTCAGTTTCCATGGCCTTTACATATTCCTCGTAAAGAAGTTCTTCCTCCTCGGTCATCTCCTCATCGGTCTCTTCCTCACTGTACAAATAATCGATCAGTGTTTCCTCATCACCGGAGCACCACAATTCATACAGTTCATTGACACCGTCCACATCTTCCACCGGCGTGAATGACAGTATTCCCTTCAACAGCATCTCCTGAATACCATCGGAGAACCCATAAATCATCTGCATCTGAGCAAGTCCGGATTCTACTTCCCGGATTTCCTTCCCTTGCTCTCTCGCCCGCTCTTCCAGACGACTGTCCATCCCCTCGTCACCGGAAAGTGAATAATTCCAGCAATCATTATAGTTGGACAGATCCTGATACCACGTTGCCGCTTTCAGCTGCTCTGTGTATCCGTTTGCCAATCCGACCGCTTTCAACTGTTTCAAGGCATATTCATAAACTTCAGGATCCGAAATGTGTTCCTCGGTTCTTGTTCCATCCGGATAAAAATACAATTCCATAAGCTGATTAGCAAATGCTGCATCTGTTTCTGTTCGCTCGGTAAATGCTGTACTGTTAAACTCCAGTGCTAACGCATCCGATTCGTCAAATGCCTTCCAGACTTCATCCGGCAGATTTGCCGTCCGGCCATCTCCGACATGGATCGTGCCGAGAAGCCACATCTGCTGGCCATCTGCTCCTGTCACCTTATAGAACAGCGGGGTTGCACCCTCTTTAGTTTCCTCTTTTAGCAATTTATCCCCGGTGATGGTCTCATAGACTGAATCTCTGCCCACCTGGAACGTCCGTGTTGAGGAATAGATCAACTCATATTCTTCTCCCTCAATGGTATGCACTCCAGTGTAATCAAGACCAATCGCCACCGGTACTCCAGTGGCCATATCGATACCAATGTAGCCGGTAGCCTCATCGGTACGGTACGCACTGGCCAAACGATCCAGCGTATCAGCCTCCGCAAACATCAAGCCGGCCACCCCGGTGGACAGTTTCGTATCTGCCTTATCATTCAGATGATATTCCACCAGAATCGTCCCGCCGTATACATCCACCTCATAGGAATCCACATAAGCATCTCCCGGAATGGTCTTTAGATTAGCCGCTGTAAGCGAACTCATCAGATCATTATAATTAACCGCCTGCTTCTCCGGTTCCTGCCCATTGTACTGATAGGTATAAGCACCATTATCAAAAGTCTCTGTAATCAGATCGTCAAAATAATATTCTCCTGAATAAAGATCCGCCAACTGGTAAATATATTCCATCTTTGCCAGTTTTTTCTCACCGGCCACATATACATCGGTTTTTCCCTGCTGGTAATAGGACCAACCGGTAGCCATGGCCACGGCAGACTCCTCCTCCACCGAATTTACCATGCTCATTTGTCCGATATATCCGATGGCCGACTGAATCAAATATGGCGCATACGCTGCGTTGCCCTCCAGCTTACGATAATTTTCTGCGCCGGCCGGAACAGTAATAGCCTCCCCGGCATCATCGGAAATTTTCGTGGTCACGTTTCTGGTAATCATCGTTGTGCCCAAACGATAGGTAACCGTGTAGGTACTGCTAACAATTGACTTTTCATCGTCTAACTCCACTGTGCCGGAAGCCTCGATCAACTGTGCATCCTCACTCCCGATCCATCCTTCCAAAGCCGTTGCGCCCGAAAATTCAATCTGATTATCAGACACAAAGGACACACTCTCATACAATGACGCATCCAGAAGGACAACCGGAATCGCATCTTCCAGATAATCCGCTCCGGTCATCTCCGTGACGTAAGACATCTTTGTTCCGTTGGTCGGAGCCAGCGTATAATATAACATTCCATCCATCAACGTCTCTGTGTTTTTTGCACGATAACTTCCCATCATGACCGAATCCGACAATGTCAGCGCGAGGTTCTCGGCTCCTATATGTTGCAGTTTCATCGTTTGCACATGATTTTCTACAAACGTCTGATCACCCACAACCGTCTTTGTTCCGGAATTGATCTCCATCTTCAGGGAAGTCTTTCCTGACAGTTCTTCCACTGCCTGTGCATAAATCTCCTCCGCCGTAGGCTCCGGCTCCGTGGGTGCCTCTGTGGGCGCTTCAGTGGAGGCGGCAGTCGCTTCGGTGGGGGCTACAGTAGTCTCGGGTGTCTCTGTATGGGCATCACCGCAGGCTGCCATGGTCACGATCATCACTGCACATAAAACCAATAACAATGCTTTTTTCATCGATTTTTGCCGCCTTTCTTTGTTTTTTGTTACATTTTTATCATATCAATTTTTCCTGTTTTTGTCAATGTCTACTACATGTAATCCTATTATATATACTTATTTATGAAGGCTTTTCTATCAGAAATATGACCCCTGTGAGTACTCGCCCACAGGGGTCATATTTACTATATGTTTGCTGCATATCAGTCACCGGATTTTACGACCTTCTCCGTTTTAAATCCATACTCCACAACACCGTTAAAGCGAGGAAAATCCGTCCATTCTGCCTTGATTTCATAGACGTAATTTCCATCTTTCAGGTCAACAGACCAGAGTACATCTTCTGCCTCAATGGTTTCCGGTTCCGGATTTTCCTCATCCAGATTCCAACAGGTCACGGTGACCTTATTGGGGTCTGTGCCAAACTGGAGATCTACAAACAGCGCCTCATCCGCTTCCAATTTTAACACATTCAGACGATCCCGATTTTCATACATGGTGCTGCCGCAAGCCACAATATGGCTCCTGGTACCGTCAGCCAGTTCCCAATCCCACTCGGTATTGCCAATGGCAGCCTCGATCATCTCGTGAGCTTGTACCACTACCAATTGGGGAGTCTCAGTCACATTCATTTTCTCGTCAGGCATCACCACTTCAAATACTGCTCCATCGGGAACAGAGGTGATTTTTTTTGACTCGCTTGCAGCGTACCGATAGGTAGGAAGTTTCGATGACTCATTCTCCAAAAAGACAAAATTGCCATCTACCTCGCAAAATTTCAGCACCATGTCGCTGTCGTACATTTTGAGCGTAAGGATATCTCCAACTTGCTCGTATCTGCCAAAAAAGAGAAATGCACTAAATGCAGAATGGAAGAATGAGAATTTTTGTTCATCCGGATAAAACGCGATACAGGGATCCATCGATTCCACTGAATAGGGATAGCGATAGACTACGCATCCGTCCACAATCGCATCAACAGGAAATTGAACTTGTTTCTCATCCGGAGGAGCATTCCACTCTTCTTCCGACAGTCCCTCTTTTATCATTTGAAATGCAGCTCCATCGGGAATCGGTGTCTTCATCCCTATATCTCCCCCGTAATTGTATTGAGGAATCGGTGAAGATTTTTCCGCATCAAACATATACACACCATTCTCACGATTAAAACGGTATCGTTCAGTGCCGTCTAAAAGAACCAATATCCCATCCTGCGTAATGATGTAGTTCCCTTCAGGAAGGCAGCTGCTGTATCCCGAAAACACAAGCCGAAATGTCCGGTCACGGGAATTTAACAGAATATGTGGTTTGATTTCATCATCGGAATATTTGAATTCATACCGTAGATTAAACTCCTTGTCCCCTATAACATTCTGGAAAAAATACTCCTCCGCCATCCGGTCACAGGCCGCCTGCTGCTCTTTGACGTACCGCTGAGAGTCCGTCGCCTTTCCCCACAGATACACCGGGAACTTGTCACGGATATCCTGTACCCAGTAGGATCCGTCTCTCGGCATCCAATATTCCACCGTGGTGTAAGAACCGTCTTTCTTCTCCACCGTGATGGCCACAGGGATGTGGGATCCGCTCTCCTCTTTTATGCCTTTATCATAGCTGTATTCCTGATAAAAGGTCCAAAGATACACGGTCAAACGATTACCCTTTCGCTCTGTTCCCAGCACTTCCCAGTCTACACAGCAGAAATTCTCCCCGCTTTTCTCAGACTGGTTATGGCCGGCGATCTCGCAGTCGATCAATACCTGAAGCCGCTCATTCAATGGATTCTCCGCAGGATCGGTGAGAAAACATAAGACCACAGCCACACTGATCACCATTGCTGCGATCACCGCCCAAAACGTAGGCTTTTTGTAGTTCAACACTGATTTTATCCTATTCTTAACGCCGGTCTCGCCGAAAGCCAGCGGACATGCTGTGACCATTTTGCGAGGTACACTGCAGTTAATCAGTGCATCCGAATAGGATTTCTTAATGTCCACACCCATCTCACGGATCACTCTCTCGTCACAGGCCAGCTCAATATCCCTGCAGAGAAGAATGTATGCAACCCATAAAAGAGGATGGAACCAGTACACCGTCAGCAGAATAAATCCAATCGGTTTCCACCAATGATCCTTTCTGCTAAGGTGAGACTGTTCGTGGGCGATCACATACACCAGATCAGACTCAGCCATGGCAGACGGCAGGTAGATCCGAGGCCGTATCATCCCCAAAATAAAGGGCGTGTCAATGTGATCGCAGAGCAGGATGTTATCCTTAAACGGGACAGCCTCGCTCACCTTCCTATGAATACGCAGATAGCTGATCACCGCATACCCGGTCATAATCGCCATACCGCTCAACCACAACATCACCCCAGCCGCCACCAGTTTCTGTATCGGATGTTTAACTGGTGTATTCGGCTCATACGGTGCCGTATTTTCCGGCAGTTCAACATCATCCCCTGTTTGCTCGGTCTCTCCCCCAATGATCGCTCCTACCGTTTCTTTGGCTCCATCATCCGGCAAACCTTCCGGCTCGTGATTGGGGAGAACATCCCCCATCTCCACAATGTCCATGGGAATGGTCTCTGTGGGGGGCAGCAAACTGAAGGTGCTTTCCACGGAAAAGGGCAACATCAAACGGATTCCCACAAGCCCCCAGAGAATCACG
>JAFOFP010000245.1 GCA_017387285.1 Lachnospiraceae bacterium | reverse complement strand
CATATTGACAGAAGTCAAGGTCGGATACACATTGTCAAAATATGTTGTACTGATCCATTTCTGACTGTAGTTCCAATCCAGACTGTTTCCGGTAATATCCGTAATACGGCTGGTTGCTTCCAGTCCGCTGGAAGGGAACTCACTTCCGTCCGCCTTGTAGAGTTTCAGATCCCAGGGCTGATTGAAGCTCTGCTGATTTTTGATTCCGGTGATATAGATATGGGTACCTTTCCCCTTCATCGTTGCCGGGATCTCGAATTTAAAAATCATCTTGTCGCCGGTAAAGGAATCCAGGGAGGCAGTAATATTATAATTGGAATCAGCTACATAGGCAGATTCCTTTCCATAATATGCCTCGAGATCCAGCGTAAGCGCATCCTGCTTGGCATAGTTGTCCGCCATACGAACCTGTTCACTGAACTCTACTACCACGTATGCCGTGATAGAAGACTTATCCCCAAATCGATTATAGGTACCAAACGCTCCGCTGCCGTCAGGATTCGATGCCAGATAACAGCTGGTTATGTAAGGGCCTCCGCTGTCCACCAGATAAAACACAGAGCCGCTGACCTTGGGACCTCCGCAGGACTGTCCGCCCAAATGCTTCGCTGTGTAGGTCAGGAGATCTGTTCCGCCTGTCTCGGTGATTCTCTCACTGATGTTTACCGTAACGCGATTATTTCTCTCCGTGGATTTTCCCAGGATTATGCCGGTATCCTCGTAGCCATAATCAGTGCTGAGATCCCAATCCTTTCTGCGGATGGTGACATAAGCATCACTCCAGTGATCATCTCCGCATCCATGACCATGCTTATTGGGAACCATGGTCGCCTCAAATCTCAGGGAATAGCGGTCTAACCAGGCTTTCGCCTGATCATCCAATACCCACTTGTACTGAGCCACCCAGTGCTTGGACGACTTGCTTTGGGAAAGGGTTCCCGTCGGAAGGGTATCGGACGCACCTTTAACATCTCTGGTATTCTCAGATACTTTTTTCCAGAGATAGTTAATGTTTAAGTTCGTTCCTGATGTTCTCACATACCGATCCAGGAAAGATTCATTGTACGCAAAACTTCCCGGTACCAGACTAACCCCTTGGGCCAGATCGGACTGAGAGCGCGCAAGATTGGGCTGAGCCGCACTGGCTACAGTACCGTCGATCAATCCTGAGAACAGATCTCCGGGCAACGGACTCAATGCGATGGTAAGCACCATCACCACACTGACTCCAAAGCAAAGGATTCGCTTAAACAGCTTGTTTTCTTTCATTCATTTTTCCTCCCCTGGGAAAGATTATCATTTTACACTGTTTTCTGTCTTGTCTATATTAATGCCGTCTGCTTTTCCAGTTCCTCAATCATGGACTGAATGACATCAGCAGCAATCTTCGTAAAATCAAACTGCGAGACAAAGGTTATGGACTCATTTATCTTTTCGTCCGGCACTCGGAACACTAACAGCGTAGTTTCCAAATATCGCCGCACTTTTCTCTCCATGGTGAAATACATATTGCAGGGTATCGTCATAAATCCTCGCATGATGCCGCCGGAAGCAACCTCTAATTCGTAAAAATCCTTGGTCTCCAAGTGAGGCAAATGCTCCTTAAATATCTCTTCGAGTTTTCCGGTTATGGTTTTCTGAATATATTCGGTAGACTTCGGCAGAGAATATGCCGCCCCGTACAGCTCACGGATATACTCGCTGCTCTCGGCCATATGAAGCTGCAGCGTGGTCTCGGCTGCGTAAAAAAGGATCTTATCATCAGTGATCCCGTTTAGCATTTTCGCAGTCGCCTGAAACTGACCTTCCAGAACATACATTACCAGTTCAACCAGCATTTCGTCCTTACTCTTCATCTCATAGAAAATGGTATTCGTCGACACACCGGCAGCTGCCGATATCTCCTTCACCGTTGTCTGGTTAAATCCTCTGGTCAAAAAAAGAGTTGCCGCTGCATGCATAACCTTTTTTCTCAAATTCTCAATATCCTTCACAGACCGCACATTCGCCATAAAACACTTCTCCATACTAACATTAACCTCAAAACAAAGTTCAAATTAAAGCAACTTTGTTTTAGCACAGTTTAGCATAATCAGTACCCTTGCGTCAATGTCTTTTTGCATTTAATAGGCAAAAAAAAGCGGCCGATCATTCAGCCGCTTTACTCTTTCTGTTTTCTGTTAACACCTTAATGTCCCACTTTCAATCGGACAAGTGATCTTCTCAGCGCCAGCTGCGCTCTGGCCATATCGATATCGTTGGTATGGTCAGTAAGTCTCTCTTCTGCCCGCTCTTTCGCCCGTCTGGCTCTCTCCACATCGATCTCATCCGGCCACTCTGCCGCCTCAGCCAGCACAGTGATCTGATCCAACAGAATCTCTGCAAAGCCTGAATGCAACGCCGCCTGTTTCATCTCACCGTCCTGATGGATGTTCAGTACACCCGGAATCACGATTACCGTGGTAGGCACATGGTTCTTATAGACACCGATATCACCATTGGTGGTGGACATCTCCACCATATCCGCCTCGCCTTCAAAAAAGACGCGGTCCGGGGTGAGTATTTTCAGATTGAACTTATTTCCCTCTGCCATCTGACTCCCCCCTTATTTTACGCGGGCAAGCACGTCATCAATATTTCCGGCATTGAGGAAACAGCTCTCAGGAATGTCGTCATACTTTCCTTCGATGATCTCCTTGAAGCCCTGAATGGTCTCGGACAGAGGTACATAACGTCCCTCCAGACCGGTAAACTGCCCTGCCACAAAGAAGGGCTGAGACAGGAATCTCTGCACCTTTCTGGCTCTGGCAACGATCAGCTTCTCCTCCTCGGAGAGCTCATCCATACCCAGAATCGCAATGATATCCTGCAGCTCCTTATATCTCTGCAGAATCTCCTGCACACCGCGGGCAACCGCATAGTG
>JAFOFP010000244.1 GCA_017387285.1 Lachnospiraceae bacterium | reverse complement strand
CACACAAAGCCATTTTTCTCATAAAACCGCCTCGCTCTGTGATTCTCCTTAAACGCCCAGAGGTACACCCGTTTCTTTCTTTCCTCCCGGACATCTCTCAATGCTGCCTCAACCATAGCCTTTCCGATTCCGCATCCCCAAGTCTCCGGCAAGGAATGAATCGCCACAATATGGGCCGAACACTCCAACTCATCGCCGTCCCGCCGGTACAGCTCGCCACAGGGTTTTCCATCAAGCTCAGCAATATAAAACTGTCCCTCTCCGGACGCACAGAGCGCAGCAAACATGCTACGGCAGTTTTCTTCGTTGGCACATCGGTCAATGGTCTCCTCCCTGATAATGTCCGCAAACGCCGTTTTGAATGAAGTCACCAAAATATGCGCTAACGCCTCAACATCCTTTTCACCTGCTTTTCGCACCGAAATCCTGTCCATATCTGCACCTTCTTCACCATAAATCAATCCTGTCATTCACTTTTGTACTCGTACAGCCGATACAGCTTTCCGGCCATCTTACCACCAAACATCGTCCGGAAGAACTTCTGCTCAGGATCCTCCAGCTGATCAATCAGCTTTGCCGGTGTCATCTCCCGCTCACCCACATAGCTTATCCCACACTGTTCTGCCAGATAGCGGGGATGATCCAGCCCCCATACCCTGGTCACACCAACATCCTTTACAGGATTTTTGATCCTGGATGCCTTGGCCCCCAATTCAGTATAGCAATCCATCAGCAAATAAATCTCACCAAACTGCTCCTTCAGTCCGATCAACAGCCCCACCAGTGCCAAGAGATCCAAATACATGCTGATCCCTTCCATCACAATGATGGCCCCATCCGTTTTCGGCAGACGTGCAATCCAATCTGTCGCCCTCGCATCGGCTTCTATCATGTGATAGGCGTCACTCTCCACATAATATTTCCTTCTCTCGCTGATAACCGCCGGAAAGTCCGCATCATACCAACGGGAATATCCTCTCACCCGCTCACACCGACTGTCTAAACCACAACCGATATGCACCACCGCTGCATCCGGATATTTCCTCAGCATTTTCTGTGTCCAATGATCGAACACGGCAGCGCGCATCCCCATATAGTAGGCAAGCCACTTTGATCTGGATTTCGCTTTCAAGGGAAATCCTTCCTTCTCCCATATTCGCTCAGCCTTCGGATCATGGAGAATGATCCCCTTCTTACTGACCAACGCCTTTCCGTACAACGGAATGTATAGTGTCCTATTTACTTCGTTCATTTTCCCTTCCCCTTTTTCTTTTTTGCTTTTCCTTGCTTGTCCTCATTCTCATTCAAGTCATGGCTGTCACAGCCCATGGCCTTGTCCGACCAACCGCATCATATCCTCCGGCAGTTCACAAATAAACTCCAACCGTTCTCCCGAAAACGGCTGTGTACACAGCAAATGCCAGGAATGAAGCGCCGTTCGTTCCATCCCAAACTCCGTTTCCGTTCTGCTCCCCGTCCGGCCCTCGTCCTCCGTCACACCTTTCCCGTACATCCCATCGCCCAGCAATGGATGCCCCAGCCACGCCATATGTACACGGATCTGATGTGTCCTTCCCGTATATAATTTTAACTCCACCAGACTATATCCGTCAAACCGCTCTCTCACCCAATATGCCGTTTTGGCCGTCGCCCCGGTCTCACAAACCTGCTGTTTCATCCAGACCGTCGGGTCCGGCCCTATGGGTGCCTCAATGATCCCCTCGTCCTGCGCCGGACATCCGTGCACCAGCGCCAGATAATGTCTCTCCATTTCCCCTGAGAGCCGCTGCAGCTCCATTTTACGCACTGCAGCCTTATTTTTTGCAATATAGATCAGACCGCTGGTGTCCCGATCCAGTCTTCCCACCGGTCGAACCACAATATGCTCTCCCTGCTGCCCATAGTGCCACACCAGAATATTGGCAAGGGAGTCTGCATAATGCCCCGGTGACGGATGGATCACCAACCCGGCGGGTTTATTGATCAATATCAGATCCTGGTCCTCATAGCGGATATCCAGTTCTCCCGGCTGTGGGATCAGCTGGTGGGAGCCTGCCTCATGATCCTCCAGACGAACCACCAGGTGATCACCTGCTCTCAGAACTCGTCGGACGGTAACCTCCTCACCGTTTACTACAATTCCGTTTTCCATAAACTTCGCCCGACTGATCTGTCTGGCTGAGAGTTGAAAATCCATACGAAGGATGTCCTTGACCGTGCGGCCGGAGTCAGTTAGGGTTGCTGTATATTCAAGATTTCGTTCCATGATTATTCCTGTACTGATACCTTCTGCCTGTGAGTAAACTCACGCAGATGTCCAGTTTCTGTCTACGCAACATTATCGTTCTTTTGGATATAGTATACCACATTTCTCACCCATTGGGAATAGAAAAAGGAGAAAGCCAAGACCGGCTTTCCCCTGTAAACACTCTACTTCCCCAATTTTTTATTTATGACTCTGATCTGTTCCTCGCCAATGGGCACATCCCAGTCCACATCCAGCCTCACGATGCGATCTCCCCAACAGATCACAAACTCATTGTAGGGATCATTCTCCTGATACCAGCGGTACACACGGTCTGCGCCCCAAGGAGAAGGATCCTCTTCCTTCCAATAAAGCAACTGCTCTGTCAGCGGATCACCGGTACCAACATTTTGCTCCATCAGATCCTCAAGACACCGATCATACAGCAGATCCAATTTCACATCCACGATCTCATATTCCAGCCGGTAGGATTCCTTGCCGTCAGGCGGCGCATCCTGCCTGGCCTTCATCCAGTTCAACAGCGGCGATTTCTTTTCTGTCATTTCATAGGAGTAGTACTCATGGTTTGTTTCCGTCAATTCCTCGATGGTCAACGGCAATTCATCCCGATAAATCTCCCACTCCCAGGTATTGCCGTTTTTCATGGTGATCACATAGATCTCCACCGGCTGTTTCGACAGCCATCCCCTGTCTATCCCATGAAAAATGATCCCGATCATGACTCCCATGGCCAATATTGTTCCCACCACACAAGCGACGATCGTGATCAGACGGTTCTTTTCCCCGGACATGCCCTTGCGTTTGAATGCCTCTTTCATTCGCTCAACCGCCCAGACCAACAGAAGCAGTACCGCTACCATGGCCAGTGCATATATCCCACTGGTATGGGTCTGCTGAGTATAAGTAAACATGGCCCAACCTACCAGAGCAAACAGTTCAACCCCATTTAAACCCGTATAGCTCCAACGATAAAAGCCAATATTTCCCAGGCAGCTGCCTCCCTCAGCCACGGCGATCTTCGATCTTTTCCGCCAACGATAATATCCGCTAAGCACGATCACATAGCCCACCAAAAGCATTGCCCAGCAGATCAAAAGACATTGCCTTGCCGTATCACAAAACCACCCCACCGGATCAGTCCACAAACCGAGCAACTGCGCCAATATCTGCATCACCGCCACCACACTCATCAATATCCCCGTTGGAATAAAGCTTTTCTTCATGGACTTATGAATAGCCTGCAGCTTCAGCGCCTCATCCGTCTCAATGGGAATCGGATTTTTTCGGTCAGAATACAAAATCTGCATCTGTGCCCACTCTGCCGCCAGTTTCCACCCGGCCTCCTCGCAGTAGTCTAAAAACACCTGTTGATTTTCCGTCGGATAAGGATTGAACTCCGATGCCTCGGAAAAATAGGTCACTGAGTACTTCAGTTCAGTGGACTCAGTGGGTTCAATGACCTCATAGGTCCAGACATTACCGCTGATTTTTGACAGCCGCCACCCCTCTGCAGCCATCTTTTCCAAATGATCGGCGATTCCACTGTAATCATAAAAGATAAATTGTTCAAATCGGCGTTTCTTTCTCATGATCTTTCCCTCCCCTGTCATTCTGCTCTTTTCTATTTTCGCTGTTCTTCTTCCTTTAATGGTCTTGCACCCTCACAATGCCCATTTTCGCCAGCGCAAGTGTCAATTCATCTTCCGTGGTCAACCAGTCGATACCCAGCCAAATGATCCGGCCCCCCTCTGTCACCACATAGACCTCCTCATACAGTCGGCCAACCTCTGCACCAAACTGATATTGATATATCTCCTCAACTGCCCACCTGCCGGAATTGATGGGGCGCCAATCACTGTTCTTCAGATCAGTCTCCCCAGTAATCCACCTTAGAAAATAGTCATACATCCAAGATTGTTTGATCTCATATGTCCGATACTCTATTTTATCAAAGGAATCATCCCTCTGGGCCGCATATTGCTTACCCTGCTCCCAATTCATGAAAATCGAGTGCCCTTGCTCCAGCTCATAATTTGGTTCCAACGCAGTATAATCCGGCTCTTTCAAGTCCTCAACTGTCAATAAAAGCTCGTCCGCATTCACGATCTCTTCCCTGTCATGGACTCTCACTGTATATTGGGACATCCATGCTCCAAATCCATTCATCGCCAGTGAAATAATCACAACACCAACCACTGCGGTACAGATCAGATTGGCATTTCTCGTCATTCCCAGCCATCGAAACCCTCTGACTAATCCACATACGCCTGCCATCAGCAATGCAGCGATGCCTAGAAAAAACAACGTGATCCACAGCATTTCTCTGAACAGGATCACATATTCCCAAAGCAGAGTCGCAAACGTCAACCACAGAAAACTGCGGGTCAACCACCTGCACCGTCCCGTTTTTGCACAAGCACCTCCGAGCTCCACCTCTTTAGACGAGCGCCGATACCAACGAAAATACCCTGCCAAAGAACTCATAAGACCGGCAGAAAACAGCGCCGCCGCCAACAGGGCGACCCAACCGGCATCCGTATAAAACCAGTTCACATTTTTTGGGAAAAGCCTAACAAACTGTAATAAATTCAACACTAAGAGTGCCAGCATCCCCGGTATCCATGCTTTTTTCATTCCCCGATGGATCATCTCCAGCTTTATCTGCTCGTCTGTCTCCAACGGAATCGGTTTTTTATCCGTCGAGTACATAATCTGCATCTGCTCCCACTCTGCCGCTAATTTCCAACCAGCCGCCTCGCAGTAATCCCAATACTCCCGCAGTTGCTCTCCTGGACAGGGTTCCAACGCCGAAGCCTCCGGAAAATAGGACACCGCAAAGCAAATATCTGCCGACTCAATCCGCTGATATTCCCAAAATAGCTTGGTGATTTTACAGAGCAGCCAACCCTTCCTCGCCATTCTTTCCAGATGTGCCGTCACCTGATCATAATCATAAAATAGGAATGTATTTATACATCTCTTCTTCATTTTCATGCTCATTCCCTCTTCCCCTACACATCAATTTTCCAAAAGTGTCCGATAATCTGCAATCAGTGCATTCATCCGCTCCACTTCATCCTTAAGAGCCTGCCTTCCTGTTTCTGTCAGCACATAACTCCTCTTTCTCCCCTCCACCTTCGTCTCCCGGATCATCCCGGCAGTCATAAAATTCTCCAGCAGATTATAGAGGGTTCCGGGGCCGATGGTCACACGTCCCCCGGTAACCCGGCGAACCGTTTCCATAATATCCATACCGCAGCACTCCT
>JAFOFP010000243.1 GCA_017387285.1 Lachnospiraceae bacterium | reverse complement strand
GATGCTTGGCCGGGAGGAGGAACTGGATCAGAAGGTGCAAAAGGCAGATGATCCGTTAAGACAGGCACTGCAGTATGCCTTAACCGGAAATTATATCGACTTTGGCGCGTTGGGCAATGCGGTAAGCGAGGAGAAGCTCAGTGAGCTGATCGAGGCGGCCGGAGAAATAGGGTTTGATGAGGGGGAGTATCAGGCCCTGAGAAAAGATTTGGATCAAGGCAAAAAGCTGGTCTATCTCACCGATAACTGTGGTGAGATCGTGACCGATAAGGTGCTGATCCGATGCCTGAAGCGTCTGTATCCCGGGCTGGACATCACGGTGATCGTTCGCGGTACGCCGGTGATCAATGACGCCACCATGGAGGATGCAGAGCAGGTTGGCCTTACTGAGGTCGTACACGTTATCGGAAACGGTGACAGCGGGATCGCAGGGACGCGGCTGGAGGAGATCAGCGAGGAAGCCCGGGCTGAGTTTGAGGCGGCAGATCTGATCTTGTCAAAGGGAATGGGCAATTATGAAACCCTGAGAAAATGCGGTGCCAATGTGTATTACCTGTTCCTGTGCAAGTGCCGGATGTTTGCCGACATGTTTAAGGTGGAGCCGCTGACCGGTATTCTGATCAATGACAAGAACCTGGAGGATTGAACAAGTTAAAACAAAATAGGACAGAAAATGAGCGGATTTTGTGAAAATAATACAGCTTCTCCATTAATTTGGGTGTTGTAATTTCCTGTCGTTTTTGGTAGAATAAAGGTAACCTGACACTTGGCAGGTTACCTTTTTGTAGTCTTTTTGCAAAAAGATGATTTCAGAACGTAAAAAATGCCAATCATTCAGATAGGCTGACCCCGGGAGGTACAGCGTGAGCGAAGAAAAAAATCGTTATGACGACGAGCAGCAAACCTATGATATAGAGGATATTGAGTTGGATGACGCGGATGTGTTGGATGAGCCGGTGAAGCGTCCCGAGTCCAAAAAGAAAACAACTCCCACCAACTGGCCGGTGATGAAGACCGGTAAACCGGCAGAGGTAAAGCTGGGAGAGAAGTCTTTGGATATTCCTGCGTTTGAGCGCAGAGAGAAAAAGGAGGCGGAGAGAACATTGGCTCCCAAACGATCAACAGAACCTACCTTTTTGGAGGAGTACGGCAGATATATTGTCATTGGTGCAGTGTCACTGATTTTGGTGATCGCACTGGTGGTTGGAGGGATCAATCTGTTTAAGAAGGATAAGCCTTCGGATCATGAGTCCTCCACACCGGAGCAGACCTCGGCTTCTGCCGAGAGCACAGAGCCGTCCACCGAGGCACCGAAGGATACTTCGTTAAAGACAGGAGTGGTGCCCGGACTGGATACGCTGATGGAGCGTTATTATGATGCATTGATTGCCTGTGATCTCAGTGAGATCCACAATATTGTGGAGGATGACAGTGCTTATTCCCTTGAAAACCTGCAGAAGCAGAGTGAGTACATTGAGGATTATCTCAATATTACCTGCCATACGAAGCCCGGCCTCTATGACGGGGAGTATGTGCTTTATGTGTACAGCGAGATCAAGTTCCTGAGCATTGACACTCCGGCGCCCCAGCTAAATCACTATTATGTTAACCGCACCGCCGACGGTGGTTACTGTCTGGCCAACGGTATGCTGGACAGTGACAAGGTGGCTTATATGAATACGGTGGACGACGATGACGATGTTCGCGCATTGATCGATGATGTCTATGCCAAGCTGACTTCAGCCATGATGAACGATGAGAAGCTCAACAATCTGGTTCAGATGCTGAACAATGTGCCGGATGAGACGGAACCGGAACCGGAGACGGAGCCTCAGCCCGGTGACAGTGAGACCTTCTATGTGGATGGCGAGCTGTTCTATCGGGTAAATGAGACGGTTTATCCCAAGGAGGAGGTTCGTGTCCGTGCCAAGAATTCCCTGGAGAGCGATGTGGTCGGCGTGCTGACCGTCAGCGATTATGTGACCCGCACCGGTTACAGTGAGGAGTGGAGCCAGATCGTATACAATGGCTTTACCGCCTATGTTTACAAAGGCTTTTTAACCACAAATAAACCTGAATAAAGATAAAACGTGTGCCGCTGTCTTCGGATAGCGGCATCTTGGAGGTTATATGAACGTTTCGGATTTTGATTATCATTTGCCTGAGGAATTGATCGCTCAGGATCCACTGGAGGATAGAAGCTCTTCCCGCCTGCTGGTTTTGGATAAGGAGAGCGGAGAATTTCGCCACGATGTATTTTATCACATTCTCGATGAGTTAAATTCCGGAGACTGTCTGGTGATCAATGACACCAGAGTGATTCCTGCCAGACTCTACGGAGTGAAGGAAGGGACCGGTGCAGGCATCGAGGTGCTTTTGCTGAAACGAAAGGAAAATGATATCTGGGAGACCTTGGTGAAGCCCGGAAAGAAAGCAAAGCCGGGTACGGTGATTTCCTTCGGTGGCGGAAAACTGGTTGGAACGGTAGTGGATGTGGTCGAGGAGGGAAATCGACTGATTCAGTTCAACTATGAGGGCATTTTTGAGGAGGTGCTGGATGAGTTGGGCCAGATGCCTCTGCCCCCCTACATTACCCATGTGCTGAAGGATAAGAACCGTTATCAGACTGTCTATGCAAAGCATGACGGTTCAGCGGCTGCACCTACGGCCGGTCTTCATTTCACCAATGAATTGTTGGAGCAGATTCAGGCAAAGGGAGTGAAGATTGCCAGAGTGACCCTCCATGTGGGACTTGGAACCTTCCGTCCGGTGAAGGTGGAGAATGTATTGGAGCATCACATGCATTCTGAGTTTTTTATGGTGGATGAGGAGGCTGCAGAGCTGATCAATCGCACCAAGGCCGAGGGTCATCGGGTCATCGCCGTGGGAACCACCAGCTGCCGTACCCTGGAGAGCGCCACCACCGAGGACGGTGTGGTGCAGGCCACCAGCGGCTGGACAGAGATTTTTATCTACCCGGGTTACCGGTTCAAGGCCATTGATGCACTGATTACCAATTTCCATCTGCCTCAGTCCACCTTGCTGATGCTGGTGTCCGCGTTGGCAGGACGAGAGCATATTTTGGCGGCCTATGAGGAGGCAGTGAGGGAGAAATACAGATTTTTCTCATTTGGCGATGCTATGTTTATCCGATAACCGGAGATCGAGCTGCAGCTTGTTGTAGAGAGATAACTGACAATCATTACAAAGAGGTAAATATGAGTATACTTACAGTTGAACATTTGACACATGGTTTTGGTGAGAGAGCAATTTTTCAGGATGTATCCTTTCGCCTGCTTAAAGGTGAGCATATCGGTTTGGTAGGTGCCAACGGCGAGGGTAAATCCACTTTTATGAATATTATCACCGGCAAGCTGCAGCCCGACGAGGGAAAGATCGAGTGGGCGAAAAATGTCCATGCCGGTTATCTGGATCAGCATGCGGTACTGACAAAAGGGATGACCATCGGCAGCGTGCTGGCGTCTGCCTTTGACCCTCTGTTTAAGATGGAGGAGCGAATGAATGAGCTCTGCGACAAAATGTGTGACGCAGACGAAAATGAGATGATGGAGCTGATGGAGGAACTGGGCACGATCCAGGATCTTCTGACGGCCCACGATTTTTATCTGATCGACTCCAAGGTGGAGGAGGTTGCCAGAGCATTGGGGCTTCTGGAACTGGGGCTGGATCGTGATGTGACCGATCTGAGCGGTGGACAGCGTACCAAGGTGCTTCTGGGTAAGCTGCTGCTGGAGAAGCCGGACATCTTGCTGCTGGACGAGCCGACCAACTATCTGGATGTGGAGCATATTGAGTGGCTGAAGCGCTATCTCAATGATTATGAGAATGCGTTTATATTGATTTCCCACGATATTCCTTTCCTCAACAGTGTGATCAATCTGATCTATCACATGGATAATCAGAAGCTGGAACGCTATGTGGGAGACTACGATCATTTCCGTGAGGTTTATGAGGTAAAGAAGGCCCAGATCGAGGCGGCTTATAATCGTCAGCAGAAGGAAATTGCCGATCTGAAGGATTTCGTCAATCGAAACAAGGCCCGCGTAGCCACCAGAAACATGGCCATGTCCCGCCAGAAAAAACTGGATAATATGGAGATGATCGAGCTGGCGGCAGAGAAGCCCAAGCCTGAGTTTCACTTTAAGGAGGCGAGGACGCCTTCCAGATATATTTTTACCACGGAAAATCTGGTCATCGGTTATGATGAGCCCCTGTCCAAACCCCTTAATCTGTCCATGGAGAGAGGACAGAAGATAGCCCTGATCGGTGCCAACGGTATCGGTAAATCCACTTTGCTGAAAAGTATTCTGGGACTGATCGATCCCCTTTCCGGAAAGGTGGAGCAGGGAGATTATCTGCAGATCGGATATTTTGAACAGGAAACCAGACCGGACATCGAAACTTCCTGTATTGAGGAAATATGGCAGGAGTTTCCAGCATATACTCAATATGAGGTGCGCTCTGCGCTGGCAAAATGCGGTTTGACCACAAAGCATATCGAGAGTAAGGTTCGGGTGCTCAGCGGTGGTGAGCAGGCGAAGGTGCGTCTGTGCAAGCTGATCAATCGGGAGACCAATATTTTGCTTCTCGATGAGCCCACCAACCATCTGGATGTGGATGCCAAGGATGAACTGCGCCGTGCGCTGATGGCATACAAGGGCAGTATCCTGATGGTTTGCCACGAGCCGGAGTTCTATGAGGGTTGGGCTACCGACGTCTGGGACTGCACCAAGTGGACCACCAGAGTGGTATAAAATTCGGACCGGGAAATGACGGAGAATGGTCATAAGGATGTCGTAAATATGAAATTGGTTCAACAAAATAAAAAGCAGCAGGGGAGGTGGATGCTTACTCTGCTGTTCGGAGTATATCTTTTGGTACTGCTGAGGATCACGGTATTTCGGGAGGATTTCTCCTTTGATCATCTGATGGAAAACGGAAACATAAATTCGGAATTGTTTACCGCCTATATTCCCTTCCTGAGAGGGGGATTTATCGGTCTGTTTATCTATCTCTTTGTGGGGAATATTGTCTGGTTTGTGCCCCTGGGAGGATATTTGGCGTGGAGATTTCCACGGTGCGGTGTATGGCTGGCCACGGCAGCAGGATTTCTGTTGTCCCTTGCCATTGAGACGTCACAGTATGTGTTTGGTGTGGGAGTGACCGAGCTGGATGATCTGGTGCTGAATACAGCAGGGACATTTTTGGGAGCTGTCTTTATCAAGGGGATAGAGCGCTGTCTGAAAAAACGATCAAACCGAAAGAAAAAGGAAACGTGAGATGGACAGAGATAATTTGGTTAATCCGGTTGTGAAAAATTATGATCGTGTGGAAGCCTGCGTTACGGCGGCCTGTGATCGTTCCGGCCGTGACAGGCGTGAGGTCACATTGATCGCAGTCAGCAAGACAAAACCCATGGAGGATATTCAGGCGCTGATCGATCACGGAGTGACACACTTTGGTGAAAATAAGGTTCAGGAGATGTGCGGCAAAGAGGAAGCACTTCCAAAGGGACTTTCCTGGCATATGATCGGTCATCTGCAGCGCAACAAGGTAAAGTATTTGATGGGGAAAACCTGCCTGATCCATTCGGTGGATTCATTGCGGTTAGCGCAGGAGATCCAGAAAGAGGCAGCCAAGGCGGGGATCACCTGTCCGGTGCTGATGGAGATCAATATCGGAAACGAGGAGAGTAAGGGCGGCATTGAGATCCACGAGGCGGAGAGTCTGGCGAGACAGATCGCAGCGCTTTCCAATGTCAAGCTGTGTGGATTGATGTGCATTGCCCCTTTTGTGGATGACCCGGAGGAAAATCGCCTCCATTTTAGGTGTATGAGAGAAAAACGGGACCAGCTGGCAGCTCTGCAGATCCCGGGAACGGACATCCGTGAGTTGTCCATGGGTATGACCGGAGATTTCGAGGTGGCCATTGAGGAGGGTGCCACACTGGTGCGTGTGGGTACTGCGATTTTCGGAGAGAGAGACTACAATATATGATCATATTGATTGCAGGAGCTTCCCACACCGGGAAGACATTGCTGGCTCAGCGATTGCTGGAAACATACCATTATCCGTACCTGTCCATCGACCATCTGAAAATGGGATTGATCCGCAGTGGTCAGACGGAGCTTACCCCCATGGATGATGACCTGCTGACGGAATATCTCTGGCCCATTGTGGGTGAAATGGTGAAGACTGCCATTGAGAACAGACAACATTTGATCGTGGAGGGATGTTATATTCCCTTTGATTGGAAAGCTTGTTTTTCGGCGGAATATCTTGAGCATATTCGCTATGTATGTCTGGTGATGAGCGAGGAATATATCCGGGAGCATTTTGCGGATATTGTAAAGCACGGCAGTGTGATTGAGAACAGACTGGACGATTCCGGCTGTGATCAGGAGTGGTTGATCCGGGAAAACCGGGAAAATCTGGAGCAATGCAGAGCATACGGCTGTGAATACGTTTTGATCGAAAAGGATTATGAGATCAGGCTGCCTTGGGAAGGAAGAGAGTGAAATGGGAGAATACGGACGCGACAACAAAAAAAACGGTAAGGACGGATATAAACGTCAGGATAGAGCCGGAAAAGAAAACGTGACCCGGAGACAGGAGATAACAGAGCCTGTCCGCATCAATAAATATCTCAGTGAGGCCGGATTTTGCTCCCGTCGTGAGGCAGACCGTCTGATCGAGAGTGGAAAGGTGACGGTGGACGGTGTTCCGGCAGAGATGGGTACTAAAGTGCAGACCGGTCAGCGGGTGTGTGTCAACGGAAAACCTGTCCGTATGGAGGAAGAGGAAATTCTGCTGGTGGTCAATAAGCCCATTGGTATTGTGTGCACCACTGCAGAGTTTGATAAAGACAATATTGTAGACTTTTTGAATTACCCCAAGCGGGTATATCCCATCGGCCGTCTGGACAAGGACTCCAGCGGACTTATTCTGATGACCAATCAGGGTGAACTGGTGAATAAGATCCTGCGCGGCGGCAACCACCACGAAAAGGAATATATGGTCCGTGTAAATCGCCCCGTCACCACGGAGTTTGTAACTGCCATGGAGGCAGGTGTGGTGCTGGATGACGGTGTGCGGACGCTGCCCTGTAAGGTGGAAAAGACCGGTGGCTATAGCTTTAAGATCATTCTCATGCAGGGATTGAATCGCCAGATCCGTCGGATGTGTGAGGCACTGGATTACCGGGTAACCAATCTGAAACGTGTCCGCGTCATGAACATTGAGCTGGGCGATCTTCGGGTAGGATCCTATCGGAAGGTGACACCGGAGGAATATGCAGAGTTAAAGCGCAGGCTGGAAAACTCAACGGATCTGTCTTGGGCGGAGGCCAAAGAGCAGGGACTGGTGAGCGAGGTGGAAACTAAGTCGGTTGTTTCTGAGAAAAAGTTTGTGACGGAGAGAAAACCTGTTTCCGGGAGATCACCCATAGCGGACAGACGACCTGCTTCGGAGAAACGATATGGTTCGGAAAAGAGAGATAATTCAGAAAAGAGATACAATTCGGAAAAGAGCTTGCGGACAGAACGTTCAGTACAGAATGAACCTGCAAACAAGTCTGTGATCAAACGCGGCGAGATCAAAAAAGCAGCAGGCAAAAATATTGTATTCCGCAGACCGGAAAAGTAAGAGGGTTAAGACGATGCGGGTATTATACGGAACCACCAATGCGGCTAAGCTGGATTCCATGCGGCAGGCGGTGAAAGGACTGGGACTTGAAGTGATCGGTCTTAAGGATCTGGGGCAACCCATTCCGAAAGTGGACGAGTCCGGCAAGGATCCGCTGGTCAATGCGGAGCTGAAGGCCCGGGCATATTATGAGGCCTTTCATCTTCCGGTGTTCTCCTGTGACAGTGGATTGTTTTTCGAGGAATTTGAGCCGGCGGAGCAGCCGGGGACCCATGTGCGCCGGGTGAATGGGCGAGAACTGACCGATGAGGAAATGACCGCATATTATGCGGATCTGGCCAAACAGCACGGAGGCCGATTGACAGGCTATTATCAGAATGCCATCTGCTTTGTGGTGGACGAAAACCATGTGTTTCGCAGCATGGACAAGTCACTTTCCACCGAGGCATTTATCTTGACAGATAAGCCCCATCCGAGGAAGGTGAAGGGATTTCCCATGGACAGACTGTCCATCGATATAAAAACCGGAAAATATTACTATGATCTGCCGGATCGGGATGTTGCCCAGTCCACCTTTGAGGGGACGAGGAGGTTTTTGGGGGAAGTGATGAAGAAGTGAGAGGTGCCCATATGGAAAACAACATGACCCGTATGAAAGAATTGGTCTCCACCCTGAATGAGGCAGCCAAAGCCTACTATCAGGAAAATCGTGAGATCATGAGCAATTTTGAATATGATAAGCTTTACGATGAACTGGTGGCACTGGAGGAAGAGACAGGGACTACCCTGTCAATCAGTCCCACGGTTCGCGTAGGGTATGAGCTTTTGACGGAGCTTCCCAAGGAGCAGCATGATTCTCCGATGTTGTCGTTGGACAAGACCAAGGATCGTGATGCGTTGGCAGCGTGGCTGGGAGAACAGGATGGTTTGCTTTCCTGGAAATTGGACGGTCTGACGATTGTCCTGACCTACCGCGAGGGAAAGCTATACAAGGCAGTTACCCGCGGAAACGGTGAGATCGGTGAGGTTATCACCAACAATGCCAAGGTATTTTCCAATATTCCGCTGGCGATTTCCTATCCCGGCGAGTTGATCCTCCGCGGAGAGGCAGTCATCGGTTACGACGAGTTTGAGCGGATCAATGCAGGGATCGAAGATGTGGAGGCCAAGTACAAAAATCCTCGTAATCTTTGCAGCGGAACTGTACGTCAGCTGAACAATCAGATCACGGCAGAGCGAAAAGTCAGCTTTTTTGCCTTTTCTCTGGTAAAAGCAGAGGGCGTGGAGTTTGATAATTCCAGAGAACAGCAGATCCTTTGGCTGAAAGCACAGGGATTTGAGACGGTGGAATATCTTCGGGTTAACCGTGAGAATATTCGTGATGCGGTTCAGACCTTTGCGGATAAGATTGGAGCCAATCGCTATCCTTCCGATGGCCTGGTGCTGATTTTTGATGATATTGCCTATGGGCGTTCATTGGGACGGACAGCCAAATTCCCCAGAGATGCCATTGCCTTTAAGTGGGCCGATGAGCAGGCAGTGACGCACCTGAAGTATATTGAGTGGAGCCCTTCACGGACCGGATTGATCAATCCGGTGGCAGTATTTGAGCCGGTGGAGTTGGAGGGAACTACGGTCAGCCGGGCCAGTGTCCACAACGTGAGTATTCTGGAAGGTCTGGAGCTTGGAGAGGGAGATGAGATCTCTGTCTATAAGGCCAATATGATCATCCCCCAGATTGCAGAAAATCTGACGCGTTCCGGCTGTGTGGCGATTCCCAAGGTCTGCCCTGTGTGCAGTGGCGCCACGGAGATTCGTCAGATGATTGATGTACGATCACTGTATTGTACCAATCCGGACTGTCAGGCCAAGCAGATCAAGCGGTTTGCCTTGTTTGTCAGCCGTGATGCGTTGAATATTGACGGTATGTCCGAGGCAACGCTGGAGAAATTCATTGCGGAGGGCTTTATTAAGGATCTGGATGATTTATTCCATCTGGATGTTCATGAGGATAAAATTGTTACACTGGAAGGCTTCGGTCAAAAGTCCTACGACAATCTGATCGAGGCGGCGAAGGCGGCAAGTCATACCACCCTTCCTCGGCTGCTCTATGGTTTGGGTATTCCCGGCATTGGTACGGCCAACGCCAAGGTGATCGCCAAAGCCTTCGCCTTTGATTTGGAAAGGATTCGCCATGCCGGCAGTGATGAACTGGCTGAGATTCCCGGTATCGGGGAGGTGCTGGCCGATGGGTTTGTGCGGTTCTTTGATGAGGAGAAAAATCAGCAGACCCTTGACCGATTGCTGGAATGTCTGACCTTTGAAGTGGTGGAGACGGAGAGCGGCGAGCAGATTCTGGCGGGAAAGACATTTGTCATCACCGGTGCGGTGCATCACTTCTCAAACCGTAAGGAACTGCAGGAAAAGATCGAAAGTCTTGGCGGAAAAGCCAGCGGTTCTGTATCGGCAAAGACCAGTTACCTGATCAATAATGATACTACATCCACATCCGGTAAAAACAAAAAGGCCAAGGAGCTGGG
>JAFOFP010000242.1 GCA_017387285.1 Lachnospiraceae bacterium | reverse complement strand
GAAGTGATATTATACTTCATATTGATTACGTACACAGAGTTTGGCGCAGAAAATGCCGCAATCTGAGACGTAAGCCATTCGGCGGACTGATCCGTCATAGCAATATTGTAATGTCCGCTGTTTGCCTTTGAGAACCCCCTTCACCAGACAAAGGTAACGTTTGCGCAGGGTTCTGTCCCGCAGCAGCTTTGACATGGTCTGAGACCCCGGCAATGATTTGCCGCAGATCACCATTCCGCTGGTATTGCGGTCAAGTCGGTTACAGACAGAGGGACGAAACAGCTCCAGCTGTTTTTCCGTGATCTTTTTGTTGGTTAACAGATAATGGATCAAATATTCGTTCAGAGAAATATCTGAAGGAACAGCTTTCTGAGAAAGCATCCCTGCAGGTTTATTGATCAAAATAATGTCCTTATCCTCATAGACAATCGTTAGACGTACTTGTTCAGGTTTCGGATAATTCCCTGTCGGACTTGGGTTTTTGGTGTTCTTTGTGGGGGGAGAAGCTATTGCCTCACGAAACTGGTCGATCGTCTCATCGGACAAAAATAATTTGACCACATCACCCACATTTAAGCGCTCGGCTCCCTCACACTTTTTTCCGTTTAACGTAATGTTTTTCTTTCGCATCATCTTATAAAAGAATGAGGTGGGCGCTTTCGTCATATATTTCCCGAGGAAACGGTCAAGCCGTTGTCCTGCAGTGTTTTCATCGATTGTAAATTCTCTCATACAGAATATATCAACAGCCTTTCCTTTTGTTTGTACAGTTCATCCTTATTACTCAGTCCGATGTCAGCCTTTACATTCGCTTTCACCCGGCTCATAAAGCTATCCCAGTTGTCTGTCATATATACACCGGTAAAATAGCCGGTACCGCGAAGCATCTCAGACAATTCATTGCGCCGCTGTTGGAGATTCATGTTTTTTCCATCGGTGTACACCACTAATTCACGGCTTGAAAACAAAACCGCACCGGCATATAGCTGTTTTTCCTTTACCGTCAATACCAGATCGTAGGAGGTGACAGAGGTCTGCCAATCACCGGTCACAGCAGAAAATTCCTCCATCTGTTCGGTGCTGATGGAAAACCAAGGTCTCAATGTGATCAGACCGGTCATAAAAAAGCCCAGAGGTACTACTAAGAGAACTGCTGTTATGGTCACATAGGTGCTCATAGGTGCTTCCAACGCCTTTCCCAACAGATAGAAAGCGAAAACCCCGATCAGGTTAATGATCACATAAAGGGTAAGGGATTTCTTTTTCTGGTTAAGATATCCGTGCATTCCTTTTTCTTTTTTCATGAGGTAATCCTCCATATGCTCATCTGAACAGAACGTCATTTTTTCTTGTGTACATTGCGAATCGTCTTTTTCTTCTGGCTTGCCGCTTGATGATGCTTTTCCTTCAGATGATCTGTCTTTGAATAGCTATTTTTTTGTTTTGTCGTTGACTCTTGCTTTCTGCCCTCTCCCTCACCTCGCAGGGGACGGATCAGGCATTCCTTCCCGAAACCAATCAGATCGCTTCGTCCAGCCAGTTTAAGGGCCTCCTCGATGAGGGGACGATTCTTCGGGTCACGGTACTGGATCAGCGCTCTCTGCATGGCTTTTTCATGGGGATTTTTCGGTACATAAACCGGCTCCATGGTTCTGGGATCCAGACCGGTGTAATACATACAGGTAGATAAGGTGGAGGGTGTGGGGTAAAAATCCTGCACCTGTTCAGGCATATAGCCAAGATCACGGACGTATTCCGCCAGCTTTACCGCCTCCTTCATGGTGGTTCCCGGATGGGAGGACATGAGGTAAGGCACCATGTATTGCTTCAATCCAAGCTGTTCGTTGGCTTTATTGTACTTTTGACAGAATTGCTGGAAAACACTGTGTTCCGGCTTACCCATCTTCTGAAGAACGGTATCCGAGACATGCTCCGGTGCCACCTTAAGCTGTCCGCTGACATGGTACTTACAGAGTTCTCTGAGGAATGCCTCGGATTTTTCTGCCAACAGGTAATCAAACCGGATGCCGCTTCGGATAAAGACCTTCTTTACACCGGGAACCGCCCGCAGTTTGCGAAGCAATGCAATATAATCACTGTGATCAGCATCGATATTTTTGCATGGAGTAGGGAACAGGCACTGTCTGTGACTGCAGGCCCCCTTTGTCAGCTGCTTTTGACAGGCAGGATGACGGAAATTGGCGGTGGGACCACCAACATCATGAATATATCCCTTAAACTCCTTATGTTTCGTCAGCGTGGTCGCCTCTTCCACCAATGATTCATGGCTGCGCACCTGTACGATCCTTCCCTGTTGGAAGGTCAGCGCGCAGAAGCTGCAGCTGCCAAAACAGCCGCGATTGCTGATCAGACTGAATCTGACCTCCTGCATGGCGGGAATACCGCCCATGGAGTCGTACATGGGATGGGGCTCCCGGGTATAAGGAAGAGCATATACCGCATCCATCTCCGCTGTCGTCAGAGGGAGTGCAGGGGGGTTTTGTATCACATAGAGGTGATCATGATACTTTTCCACCAGAACCTTTGCGGTAAAGGGATCTGTATTTTTATATTGGGTCAAAAAGCTTTGGGCATAAGCCTTTTTGTCGTTGATGATGCGATCGTATTCCGGCAGAGTGATCACAGTATTTTCATCTCTGTTGAGTTCCGTATTATTTTTATATTGAATATCCTCATATGTTTCACGTTGTTCATTCGCCTGCATCACATTGTACATATGGGCAGTTTCCGGATGCTTGGTCTTGTAAACCGTTCCGCGGATATAGGTCAATTCACTGACCGGAATCCCCGCAGAAAGACCATCAGCAATCTCTATGATGGAATGTTCACCCATTCCATAGCTGATCAGATCGGCCTGGCTGTCCACCAAGACAGAATGCTTCACCTTATCGGACCAGTAATCATAGTGCCCCAGTCTGCGCAGACTGGCCTCAATCCCACCGATGATCACCGGAATGTCCTTGAATACCTTTCGAACCAGATTTCCATACACCACAACTGCATAGTCAGGGCGCTTGCCCATCTGCCCGCCGGGACTGTAGGCGTCGGTACTTCTGTGTTTACGGGAGACGGTATAATGATTCACCATGGAATCCATATTTCCACCGGAGATCAGAACGCCCAGACGAGGACGACCAAACACCTGAATGGAGCGCTCATCCTTCCAGTCCGGCTGAGGAATCATCCCCACACGGTAGCCATGCTTCTCCAATACACGGCTGATAATGGCAGGACCAAAAGAGGGATGATCCACATAGGCATCCCCTGTGATATAAATAAAATCCACTTCATTCCAGCCACGCTGCCGCATTTCATCGGCAGAGACAGGCAACCACTTATTGTTCAACCTTTTTTCGCTCATCATACTCCGAATCCGTATTCCGTCTTGTCCTTTTCGTTCGGCACAAGCTCAAATGTATCAATAATTACGTCCGCTTAAAACATTAGATCACTTTGATTTCGTTGTAATCCCAGATATAGGCATCTGCCAGCCGCTGTTTTTCCTCACGGTAAGGAACGGAGAACTCGTCCTCCACCGCACATACTCTCATACCGGCTGCTTTGCCTCCGATGATTCCGGGCACAATGTCCTCAAATACAATACACCGGGCAGGATCAGCGCCTACACGCTTTGCCGCCAGCAAAAACACATCCGGTGCAGGCTTTCCCTTGGGAACCTCGCAGGAAATCACTACTGCATCAAAATCATCGCACATGTTATGGTTCTCAAGCACTGCACTGATCAATTCTCTGGAATTGCTGGAGGCGATTGCCATAGGTACACCGACCGATTTCAGCTTGCGGACAAAATCTCCGGCTCCCGGTTTTAACTGCACTTCATGTCCGTATTTATAATGAGCCATCCGGTTCCAGCAATCCTTGATCTCATCCAGTGACCAGGACAGCTTAAACCGTTCCTTGAAGTAAACAGCTGTCTCGGAAAAACTCATTCCCTCGATACAATCCTGAAGATCTTCGGGCAGCTCGATGCCGAACTGAGCGAGAAATTCGATGTCGATCTGTCTCCACATGCCCATGGAATCGAACAAGGTTCCATCCAGATCAAAAATCACTGCATCCAATTCGTTTGTATTTAAAATCATAGCCATCTCCACGGTGCAAAATACTTATTTTTCAAGGTATCCCGGCTGCGCTTGGCAAATCCCAGCGGGTGACCGTCCACGCAAATCAGACACCAGCCGTCACCGCCTCTGACCTCTGCTTCGATACAGTCAACGGTCTCTCCCTTCAGATATTTGACCACCCGGGCGTCATCTGCCGCAAACGATACGGTATTGGCAAACTCATCCTTTTTCAGATACATAGCCAGAGCCTGTGAGGGTTCAAACCGGTTTTTCTTCAATTCACCCATCAGCAAGCCGTTTCGCAGATAGCGAAGACCGGTCAGATTGGGTAGGCCGAGAGGTCTCAAATAAATGCGGGTTTCCTGACAGGCCAACAGACCTTTCTTCAGAAAATCCGAAGAAATCAGTTTTGTGAATTCAGCAAAATCGGGATTCTTGTCAAGGAAGCGCAGGTTATCTTTCTCAGCTGAAATGCCCTCCGCCTGCTCATATTTCTGCGGTTTGGTGTGTCCACCCCCCTCATCACCATCATCCTTCCAGTGGATCAGTGCCACAAAGTGACCCTCTCCATCCATCTTATGAGGATAAAGACGCATACAATTTTTCAGAGAAGGATCCGGATAGGGAATCTCCTCATGCTCTGTGAATCCGGGAACAAAGCCCCAACTTTCACTGTCAGGAACCTTAACGACCTCCAGCTGCGGGAACTCATGAAGGAGCCCTGAGATCACGCACTCATCCTCCAAAACAGAGAAGGTACAGGTGGAATAGAGAATATATCCTCCCGGTTTTAACATTGTCACCGCATCGCGTACAATTTCTTTTTGAATTCCGTAAAAATAATCGGGGCCATTTCGTTCCCATGCTTTCATGACGGCACCATCCCGCCGGAACATTCCCTCTCCGGAGCAGGGCGCATCAATCAAAATCTTATCAAAAAAGCCCTGAAAACGAGTAGCCAGCTTCTGAGAAAATTCATTGGTCAGAAGTACATTGCCGATACCGAAAAGCTCAATGTTTTTCAACAGTGCCTTCGCCCTGGAGTTGCTCACATCGTTGGACACCAAAAGCCCTTCACCAGCCAGTCTGCTGCCTGCCTGGGTGCTCTTTCCGCCCGGTGCGGCACAGAGGTCCAACACCTTATCTCCCGGCTCAATGGGCAGGATCGCCGCCGGTGTCATCGCGCTTGGCTCCTGCAAATAGTAAAGTCCCGCAAAATAGTAGGGATGCTTGGCCGGCTTGTCCTCTTTCTGATAATACCAGCCACGGTCACACCAGGGCACCTTTTTTGTCAGGGGTACGGGCGTGATCCGCTCAAACTCCTCCACCGATAATTTGGCCGTATTGACGCGGATTCCATGGTTAGGCTCCCGGTCAAGACATGCCAAATATGCCGGGAAATCATTTCCCAGCATACTTTCCATTCTTTCTTTATAGCTTAAGGGTAATTCGATCTTTGCTGCCATCTGTTCTCCCTGTCCTGACAGAGTAAAGTCTGCCAACATTTCTCCAGTTTATCTATCCGTTTGAACCACCATTTGTCAAATCACTCAAAAACACTCAAGGATTGCGTATTGCGGTCTGCTGCCAACCGATCCAGCCTGTTGCTGAAATCTTTAAGTTCTTCCAAGGAACCATGATTGTAGATCCGGTGAAACTCATCCTGTATGTTTTTGATGGCATCCTCCGAAGTCTGATACCGCTTGTGCAGATTGTCCAGATTGTTCAGAATATCTGCAACCATCACTGCCTTTTCTCTGAATAACTGCTGGGCGTCCACAACGTCCTCGCGGATGGAGGACATCTCACCGTCCAATGCCCGGACCGCCTTGGCTGACGCCATCAGTCTCTGGGATATTTCCATTGGCATTCTCCCTTGATATTTGTACTTGAGAGAATGTTCGATGGTCGCCCAGAAATTCATCGCCAATGTTCGGATCTGGATCTCCACAGGGATACATTTTTTGCCGTATATGGTCATCACTTCATAGGAAATATTGATGTGATAGCTGGAATATCCGCTTTCCTTGGGCTGATGTACATAATCGATCTCGCTGGTGATGGTCATATCGGAGCGGTTGCGGATGATCTCCACCACTGCGTCAATATCGTCCACAAACTGACAGATCAAACGGATGCCTGCAATATCATCGATCTTTTCTTTGATTTTGTCGTTGGCCACACCCTTACGCTTTGCCTTGGCCAGAATACTGGAAATCGTTTTGACACGGCCATGAACCTGCTCGATAGGTGAATACAGACCTGCCTGCTGATACTGTTTGACCATATGTTCAAATTTTACGATCAGCTCCTGAACAGCCAGTTCGTAGGGAACCAAAAACTTACGCCACAACTGTATCTCCATAACCAGTCCTCATTTCTATCTAACTTACATCATCAGTATAACACAAATGTGTCTCTTTTGCATAGGATACGGTACGATTTTCCAAATATTTCAGAATATAGTAAGGATTTACACTGAGTTCATCATAGTGATCCGTCTCCAGATAAATCCCCAGATGCAAATGTACCGGAAAATTGCCGACCGTTCCCTCCACAGCGCTGTAACCGGTATCACCCATATATCCAATCACCTGCCCGCCATGAACCTCCTGCCCCACAGTAAAGGCATCTGCGTAGGAGTCAAGGTGAGCATAATAAAAATATGCGCCATGGGGACTTCTGATCCCGATACGGTAACCGCCTTGTTCAAGCCAGCCAATATGCTCCACCACTCCGTCTGTCATACTGACAATCGGGTGACTTCCCCGGGTATTGGTGGTATCCATGATATCTGTGCCCTCATGAAGACGATCCCCTCCGTAGGTTCGGGGATCTCCCCAACCATTCTCATAGGAGATGTCGGATAATCCGCTTTGACCGTCCGCAGCGACGGGAAAATAACGGATATCCGCAAGGATCGTGCGAAAACCGTTGATCAGCTTTGTCCATTCGATGGATTTTTCTTTCTGCAGCAGTTCAGCTAAATGTCGGTATTCCTTATATGACAAATCCGCTGATTTCTCATTCTCATCAGATCGGTCATCCTGCTTTTTTTCTGAAACCGCTTCGCGGATCAAACTTGCAGCAAGGATAGAATAAATGTCCGTCTCCCATTGGGAACTCAGGAGATAAGCCTGATCCAGCCCTATTCCGCCAAAATCCATGTCACGAAACTCGTCAGTCTCGATGGTATAGGCCGTTAACCACTCTACTTCGGTCATGGGCTTATCTGCACTGATCAGCATCCGGATCAATATCGCCTCCAAAAGGATCATCCCGACCAATATCAGACGTTTGTACCGCACCGATCGTATTTCCACCGGCAAACTCCTGTTTTTACTTCATTCTACGCAGCACTTCCACCACATATTCCCAAACACGCTGAACCGAGGAAATGCAGAGGCACTCCTGAGGGGTGTGGATATCTTTCATGTCAGGACCAAAGGAAATCATATCCAATCCGGAGATTTTCTTTCCAAACAGACCACACTCCAGACCGGCATGGATCGCCTGTATCTCCGGCTCTTTGCCGTAAACATCACGATAAGTATCAAGCATCAATTCACGCAATCTGGAATCACGGCGATACTCCCATGCCGGATAAGCTCCGGTTGTATCATAGGTTCCGCCCAGATAGGTGATCAGGCCGGCCAGTTTAGCGCCCAGTGCATCGCGACGATGTTCAACACTGCTTCTAAGGGCAAATGCCAGAGAAACCTCGGTCTCTGTCGTTTTCAATATGCCAAGATTAAGTGAAGTTTCTACCAATCCGGGGATGTTCATGCTCATTGCCTGTACGCCGTTGGGGGCCTGCATCAACAGGAATAATACCTTCTGCTGATCTTCCGGATGCATAAATCCAATCTGCTTTTCTTCGGGCTGCGACAAGGTAAGGACAATATCCTCCTCGATTCCCGCAAAATCCGATCGCAGTGCAGACTCCAGTTCTGCTACCGATGCGCTCAGTGCCTCAAACTCGATAACATCGATCATCAATCGGGCAGATGCCTCTCTGGGGATCGCATTATCCTTGAAACCACCGTCAACAGAAATCAATCCGTAAGTATATTTTTCCGCCAGACGATTTAACACATATCCAAGCAGGATATCTGCATTACCGCGTCCTTTATCGATCTCTACACCGGAATGTCCTCCCATCAAACCGGAAAGCGTCAGTGTCACCACATTGCCTTCGGTCTCAATCCGACGAATGGGCAGCTGCAGATGATAACGGATACCGCCTGCACAGCTGGTGAGGAAAATTCCCTCCTCCTCAGAGTCCATGTTGAGGAGATATTTCCCGTTTAAACGGGATGCATCATAGCCAACCGCACCTTCCATGCCCACTTCCTCATCGGTGGTAAACAGGCACTCCAGTCTGGGATGCTCCAGTGTATTATCCTCCAAAATAGCCAATGCATAGGCAATGGCTATGCCGTCATCTCCGCCTAAGGTGGTATCTGTGGCCCAGATCCAGTCACCGATGACTCTGAGCTTTAAAGGGTCCTTATCAAAATCATGATCAGAATCGGCAGTCTTCTCGTTGACCATATCCAAATGGCCTTGAATGATGACTGCGGGAGCATTCTCATAACCGGGAGTCGCAGGCTTAATGATGGTGACATTATTAAACTCATCACGCCAATGCTCCAATCCCAACCCATTGGCAACCTCCATGCAATACTTGCTGATCGCATCGGTATTGCCTGAGCCGTGGGGAATACGGGTCAACTCCTCAAAATAGTAAAAAACTCTTTCCGGTTTTAATCCTTCCAAAACACGCATATTATCATCCTCCTGAATCATATATTGAACTATGCTAAGTATTTATCTCTTGTTGATCACGGTTATTTTTCTTATGGGAGCCATCATGATGCACCCGACGATTTGCGTTTCCGGTGCAGCCACAGGCTTGATGACCTGGTTTAATTCGGTCGTTCCATCCCTTTTCCCTTTTATGGTACTGACCGGTCTTTTAACCCGATCCGGTGCATTGACCTTATTGAATAAAAAATGCAAAACCTTAAAAGGGCTCAATCGCCTGCCCATCACAGGGATATTTGCAGTATTGATCGGCATCCTTTGCGGTTATCCGATGGGGATCAAAACCGTCAGCGAACTGAAATATGCCCGACAGTTGAGCGACGAGGGAGCGAGATACCTATACACATTTGTCAATCAGCCCGGTCCAATGTTTATTCTTGGTTACGCACTGCCGTTGACCGGTGTGAAGGAAACTGCTGCAGCTGCATGGCTGGCTTCATTTTACGGTGCAGTCCTTATGACCGCAGTGACCTCATATCTCTTTTTCCGCATCAAATCCTTTTTCGGTGGCGGCAAAAATACGCTTGATCACAGACAAGAAAATGTGGCTGTGGCACACAAGCAACTCTCTGCCAACAGCAACGATGCGGTAAAAGATGTCAGCCTGATCCCATTGATGGAAGAAACATTGGCTGCATCGGCGGAGACATTGACCAAAATAGGCGGCTATATGATCATTTTCTCCGTAATTGCAGCTCTTTTGGGCGAGCTTATCCCAGATTATCCCCTGATTCGTCTGATTTTCTGCGGATTACTGGAAATGACCTCAGGCGCAGCGTTAGCTAAAGACGTTGGCCCGCTCAGTCCCTATTTAATTCTGTTCTTCATCTCCTTCGGCGGTTTGTCTGTAACGGCTCAATCCTTCACCCTCGGGAATCTGACATCAAAAAATCAAATGTCTTATCTTTTTTGGAAATTCTTTCAGGCTATCCTATCCATGACACTGTATATGTTATTCATCCGTTTTGTATAGTATGGGATCTCCGATGCCAGACAAAATATCAGCCGCTGTTATCCTTAAATCCAACAATAGGATTGCGTGATGGACAGCGGCTTTCATCTCATTGATCATTGAGGCAGATGACCGGAAGATCAGTCCTCATCCTCCTCCGTCTCATCCTCGTCTTCATAATCGTATAACTCATCGTATTCGCTTTCCGTATCTCCGGACAGCTCATTACGGTTTGAAGTAACCACATCATAGCTGGACTGCAATGACTCCACAAAGGAAGAGAATGTCTTGTTTGCTGTTTCCATGGTATGGCTGATAATGGTCTGCAGACTCTGCAGCATATCATCGGTATAAGAAATCGCTCCCATACGAATATTGTCTGCATCCTCAACCGCAGAATCCAAAAGAAGCTGGGCCTGCGCACTGGCCTCATTTACAATTTCGTTTGCCTGAGAGTAAGCTCTCTGCATGATCTCGTGCTGGTCGATCAACTCTGCCTTCTGCTTTCCTGCATCCTCAAGCATCGCCTCAGCCTGTGCTCTGGCCTCATTTACCATGGTTTCAGCCTGTTTTCTAGCATCTGCAAGGATAGCTTCCTTATTTGCAATGATCTTCTGATATTTTTTGATCTCATCCGGTGTACGCATGCGCAGTTCCACCAACAGCTCATCGATCTCATCTTTATCTACCAAAATTTTGCGTCCGCCACTTAAGGGCTGAATCTTACAACTGTCGATGTAAGACTCGATCTCCTCGATCAACTGCTCAATGCGGCTCTTCATTAAATCGCGCTTATTACTTGCCATAACTTCCTCTCCTTGTTCCGTTTATTTGGATTCACTGTGAATAGTAAATTTTTTCATTACATAATTTGCAATATTGGGTGTGACAAAGGACGAAATATCTCCGCCAAACCGTGCTACTTCTTTGACTGTGCTGGAACTTACATATGAATACTTCAGATCAGCGGTCAAAAACAGCGTATCAATATTGTGATTCAATACCCGATTGGTCTGAGCCATCTGAAGTTCATACTCAAAATCAGTGATGGCTCTGAGGCCGCGAATGATCACATGTGCATCGCACTGTGCGGCAAACTCAACCAGCAAACCGTTAAAGGAACGAATTTCCACATTGGGAATATCCTTCGTTTCCTCCTCTAACATCTTAACACGTTCTTCCACAGAAAACAACGAATTTTTCGCACCATTATTTAAAACTGCTACAATTAATTTATCTGTGGTCTTTGCGGCACGCTCAATAATATCCAGATGACCTCTGGTCACCGGGTCAAAACTTCCCGGATATATCGCTGTATGCATAATCTTCTCCTGTTACCGTCTGATTGCATGAAATAGCCACCAACGGTGCAATTATTTTTTCTGCAAAAAGAAATGACGGTTTGTTTTATAATCTTTTACACGATAAATATGATAACCCAAGTCATCGGCCTCATCAAGATCAGTGTCCAATGCAGCCTCCACCACGAGAATGGAATACTCATCGATCAGATCCGAATCAGCCAAACATGCAAGAGCCTCCAGTTCCAAACCTTTGTGATAGGGGGGATCCATCAACACCAGATCAAAGGGTTTTTCTCTGCCGGATAAGCGTGACAATCCGCTCCTCACATCCGTACTCATAACACGAGCTTTGTCTGAAAGATGAGTCGCTGTCAAATTAGCCTGAATACAGGCTAACGCATCCGCAGATTTTTCCATGAAAACACAGTATGATGCCCCGCGGCTCAATGCCTCAATGCCTAATGCTCCGCTGCCGGAAAAGAGATCCAACACTCTCGCTCCGGGAATGTCAGGCTGTAAAATATTAAATAACGTTTCTTTTATCCGATCAGTGGTAGGCCTTGTCTCCAAACCATCCACTGTTTTTAACAAAATGCGTCTTGCCGAACCGGCGATCACTCTCATGAAATACCTCAATTCTTGTATATGGCCATAAGAACAGTCAATACTATCATTAGCAATATCTTTATCATATTGATTTTACGTTATAATCTCCGTTCAGTCAACCCAAACCTTCATAAATTTCTCCATACCATTTACATTTTTTGTAATTCAAGCAAAAACTTGCCAGTGTATTCCAAAATCCTTGGTACATAATAAGGGTGTAACCGAAAAGGTCAACAGACGAAGCAGGATAGAAATTCGTAATTGACCGGTTAACAACAAAAAGGAGGTATCTGAACATGTCTTCTAGTTCTAACAAAGTCAATGTCCCTGAGGCAAAAGAGGCAATGAACAAGTTCAAGATGGAGGTTGCAGACGAACTCGGTGTTCCTCTGTCCAATGGCTACAACGGCAATCTGACTTCTTACCAGAACGGTTCCGTAGGCGGCTATATGGTAAAGAAGATGATCGAGGCTCAGGAGCAGCAGATGGCAGGAAAGACCCGATAAGCTGATCGGATACGTCTTAACATGCAGCAAAAAGGAAGCCCACCGAAAAGGTGCGGCTTCCTTTTTGTGAATTGTATATACCCATTATCCGGTTCAGTCACAGCTGTTTTCCCTGATAACTGTCTCTCACCTTCATTTCATGATGAATGAGATTCAATACTTCCCGTTTTCTCGTGCTCCAACCAGGTGCCATCAGCAACTCGCTGGGGCCATCTCCCGTCAACCGATGGACAACGATCTCCGGTGACAGATGCTCAAGACAATCGATCACCAGATCTACATACTCCTCCATGGTAAATACCGATAATTCTCCCGATCGATATTCGTTTGCCAGATCCGTCCCTTGGATCACATGGAGCAGCTGGAGTTTTACGCCCTGAATATCCATTTTATTCAGATATCGGACAGTTTCCAGAATCATCTCCCTAGTTTCGTTTTTCAACCCAAGGATCACATGGACGATCACGGTTATACCATGGTCCCGAAGACGTTTCACTGCCTGATCAAATGCCGAAAGCTCATATCCTCTTCTCATCCACCGTGCAGTCTCTTCGTGTATGGTCTGAAGTCCCAGCTCTACCCATACGGGTTTAATCTGATTTAACTCGCTTAACAATTTTAAAACATCATCAGAAAGACAATCCGGTCTGGTTGCCACGGAAAGAATCGCTGTCTTAGGGTGAGTAACTGCTTCGGTAAATAAGCTCCGCATTTTCTCCATTGGTCCGTAGGTGTTGGTAAATGCCTGAAAATATGCAATAAACTTATCTGCATTGGTTTTGCGGCTGATTCCCTCAATGGCCGTGTTGATCTGATCGGTTATGGACAAAGTTGCAGGCGCAGCAAAATCACCTGAACCTCCTGCACTGCAAAAGATACATCCTCTTGTATCCAGTTTTCCGTCTCGATTGGGACAGGTAAAGCCGCCATTTAAGGCGGCTTTGTAAACTTTTTCTCCGAACATGGACTTTAGCTCATAATCTAACGAGTGATATGGCTTTCCATTCCAATTATTCATCGAGTTTCTCCTCCGGATGTTTACCCTTTTGACCGACCTTGTGCTCGGTTCCATGGATCAGGCGTTGGATATTGTCTTTATGCCGAAGAATAGCAAGTATTGTGATAACAATAAGCAAGCTGCCAAACTCCGGATTATGTTCTGACATGAACACCCACCAGACCACTACATAGGATGTCGTTCCCAACATGGATGCCAAGGAGACATACTTTGTCAGGGTTAATACCACAATAAAAACGACAATGCTGACCAATCCCAACCGCCAGTCCACCATCATGGACAATGCCCAACTGGCTGCGATCCCTTTCCCCCCCTTAAAATTGAGATAGAAGGGAAAGTTATGGCCGAGGACACACCCCAATCCTGCATACAACATCAAAACCATCTGTTCATCACTGTATCCAAGTTTCGGCGCAGCCCATCTGACTACTGCACATGCGGCGATGCATTTCAGAAAGTCACCGACAAACACGATACAGCCGGCCTTTTTCCCCAGAACACGCATGGCGTTGGTGGTACCTGAATTGCCACTTCCGTATTTTCTGATGTCACGGTGCTTGATCAGCCCCACAAAATAGCCGGTCTGAAACAAGCCAAATAAATAACCTACAAAAAGACAAACCAGTCTTTGTATCATTTACTCTTTCTCCTTACGCTCGCGGACAATAAACTTCAGCGGAGTTCCCTTAAAACCAAATGCGTCGCGGACACGGTTTTCAATATATCGCGTGTAAGAATAATGCATCAGCTCTTTATCATTGACAAACAACACAAATGTGGGCGGCTTTACCGCTACCTGTGTCATATAGAAAATCTTCAGACGACGGCCACGATCTGTGGGCGGCTGCTGCATCGCTACAGCCTCGGTGAGAATCTCATTGAGAACACCGGTGGATATACGCATATTCTGATTTTCAATGATCACGTCAATGTGCTCAAACAGCTTTGGAAGACGCTGTCCGGTCATGGCTGATACAAAAAGAACATCTGCGTAAGGCATGAAGGACAGAATCTCACGAATTTTTTTCGTGTATTTATTGGTAGTGTTGGTATCCTTATTTTCAACCGCATCCCACTTATTTACCGCAATGATCACGCCTTTACCGCGCTCGTGTGCAATACCGGCAATCTTAGCATCCTGCTCGGTAACCCCTTCGGTACCGTCAATCACTAAAATGACAATATCTGCGCGCTCCACTGCAGTAACTGCACGGATGATACTGAAGCGCTCAAGTTCTTCCTTGATTTTATTTTTGCGGCGCAATCCGGCCGTATCGATAAACACATACTCCTTGTGGTTATAGCGAACAACAGCATCCACCGCATCACGGGTTGTTCCCGCAATATCGGACACGATCATACGGTTTTCACCCAACAGTTTATTTACCATAGAAGATTTTCCCACATTGGGTTTACCGATGATAGCAATCTTGGGACGCTCGTCCTCTTCTTCCTGAGAACTCTGCGCAGGGAAATACTTAGCGACCTCCTCCAGGAGATCACCAATGCCCAACTGGGACGCCGCACTGACAGGTACCGGATCACCGATACCCAGATTATAGAACTCATATACATCAGGCAGATATTTCTCAAAGCTGTCCACTTTATTTACGGCAAGAACCACAGGCTTATGTGACTTGCGAAGCATGTCTGCCACCTTGGAATCGGAATCCACCAGGCCCTGACGTACATCGGTGATAAAAATAATCACATCTGCCGTCTGGATCGCAATCTCTGCCTGCTCTCTCATCTGAGATAAGATGATGTCCTTGCTCTCCGGCTCAATACCGCCGGTATCGATCAAGGTGTAATTGTGATTCAACCATGTACAATCCGCATAAATACGGTCTCTGGTTACACCGGGGGTATCTTTAACAATCGAAATACGCTCTCCTGCCAACACATTAAACAGGGTAGATTTACCCACGTTGGGACGTCCTACGATTGCTACAATAGGCTTACTCATACTTTATTCTCCGTTTCTTAAATCTCATCATCCAGCTCGTAAGGCCGAAAAACCGATTCATCCGTCTCATCTTCGATCCCGAGCAATGCATTTACCAATGAATCTCCACTGGACCTCACGATCACAACCGGAGTATTCAGTTCTTTTTCCAACTCGTCTACTGTCATATCATCCAGGAATACCCGCTCACCACTGCGGAGCATATTTTCAGGCAGAAGAAGACATTGCCCCAACGTCTTATCCTTTAGCTGAGCCAGCAAATCCTGTCCTGTAATCAAACCGGATACGGTGATCATCTCTCCGAAAAATCGGTTCTCAATGGTATATACGTGACCATCGATCCAGGGAAACGCGGTGCTTACCTGTTCCAATAAGTGCTCTATGGTCGGTGAAGCCAATCGTCCGGTGGCAACCGATACCTTGCGGGGGATGGTCTGACAGGACAGATTTTCAGTATTTTTCCTGGTTTCAACCGCTAGAATGGTTTCCTCAATCAATAATCTGAGCATCCCCACGCCGTTTTCCAGCTGAGGATAACCGTCGTACTGGTCCTCCTCCGGCAACGGTCTGTCTGCCATCAGATAAAACTCGTCGCTGGCATGTACAAAATGATTACCGTGCTGTTTATACAACGTTTCCCTCCATTTGTCAATGATTTCAAGGGCAGCTACGGCATCTTTTTTCTCGAAGGCCCTGAGTGGGAATAACCCCTCACGGAACTTTGTCAATCCGACCGGAACCACAGAGACACTCTGCATGTGGGGAAAATATACCGATAATTCCCTGATCGTCCGATCCAACTCCTGACCATCGTTTAATCCGGGACACAGAACGATCTGTCCGTTCATGGTGATCCCTGCCTTACTGAGTTGATCAAGGTATGACAACACCTTTCCCGCAAAACGGTTATTTAACATTTTACAGCGAAGCTCAGGATTCATGGTCTGAATGGATATATTTATGGGTGACCAGTTAAATCGGATGATTCGATCAATGTCCTTTTGCTTCATATTGGTCAGCGTAATGTAATTTCCCTGTAAAAAGGAAAGTCTGGAATCATCATCCTTAAAATAGAGGGTCTCTCTCATCCCGGGAGGCATCTGGTCGATAAAGCAGAACACACAATTGTTTGTACAGGAACGATAATCATCCATCAATCCATGTTCAAAAATCAGTCCGATATCCTCGTCCTCATCTTTCTCGATCTCCAGTTCCCATTCCTCACCATTTTCTTTTTCGACCACCAGGTCCAGAAATTCATCCTCAACAAGATACTGATAATCAAATATATCCTCTATGACCTCGCCATTGATCGAAATCAATCGATCGCCCGGTATCAGCTCCAACTCTTCGGCAATAGAGCCGGCAACGACTTCCTTTATCACATGTCCTTTTTGTTTCATTGACTCACCATGCATATCCAGAATTTTACAACGCCTTTATCATAGCAAGTTTCCATGGATTTGTAAACATCCCATTTCTTGCTAATGACTTACTTTTTTATGAATTTTTTGAAAAAGCATATACTCTCCGGTCATCCCGATGAGTATATGCCCTTTATCCTTTGTTATTCACCCGAGAGATCAAACCTCTCTCGCCGCGTTCATTACTTTGTTCCGAAAATACGATCTCCCGCATCACCCAGGCCGGGGCAGATATATGCATTCTCGTTGAGCTGGCGATCCAAATGTCCAACATAGATCTGGATATCCGGATGCGCCTCCTGAAGACGCTTCAATCCTTCCGGTGCAGCGATAATACACATGAACTTAATATTTTTTCCGCCATGCTGTTTGATGAAATCTACTGCAGCCACTGCAGATCCGCCGGTTGCCAGCATGGGATCAAGTACGCAGATCGTTCTCAATTCAATGGGGTCGGGCAGCTTACAGTAATACTCATGAGGCTCATGAGTCTCATGATCGCGGTAAAGACCGATATGACCAACCTTTGCAGAGGGAACCAGCGCCAACAAACCGTTCACCATTCCCAATCCTGCACGGAGGATCGGCACGATAGCCAGTTTCTTTCCGGCGATCATGGGCGTCATACAGGTCTCAATGGGGGTGGTCACCTCCACGTCCTGAAGGGGCAAATCTGCCAATGCCTCATATCCCATGAGGATAGCGATTTCCTCAATCAACTTACGAAACTCATTGGTTCCTGTGTTCTGATCACGAAGCATGGAAATCTTGTGCTGGATCAACGGATGAGTCATGATAAATACATTTTTGTTCTCCATAAAACGCTCCATTCCGCCTTCATATCGGCTGTTTTGTCTGAATGTATTTCTTTATGTTTATTCCAGTTCAAGCTTAAACTGGCTGAACTCATTTTTTTTCGCTTCATTGTACTGGGAAACCAGTCTCTGAATTCTGCTGGTAGGCGCCATCAAATCAGCCATGGTCTGATCGTGATTCAATGTGTCAATGATACGTGCGGTAAATCGGGTCATATCTGCTTCTATATACCAAGGTTTATCAAGTAATTCCTCTGGTTCATAGATCAGGTTTGTGGCCACCACATAGTCGAAATATCCACGATTGTGGAACTCATCAAACTTTTGATAGCCGTCGGTAAACAGACCGAATGTGGTAAGAATGATAACCTTATGTGCACCGCGCTCTTTCAGTTCGCGGGCGGTATCCAGCATACTCTCTCCGGAGGAAATCATATCATCCACAATGATTACGGTTTTGCCGGTCACATCCGAACCAAGGAATTCGTGGGCTACAATGGGATTCTTTCCGTTGATTACCGTGGAGTAATCGCGGCGCTTATAGAACATACCCATATCCACTCCGAGGTTGTTAGCCACGTAAGCAGCACGGTCGATTGCTCCCTCATCGGGACTGATGATCATCATGGAAGACTTGTCAATCTTCAGATCATGGTCGCGCTGGAACAATGCCTGGATAAATTGATAGGTGGGCATAAAGTTGTCCATGCCCTGGAGAGGAATGGAATTCTGCACTCTGGGATCATGGGCATCAAACGTAATGATGTTCGTAACGCCCATCGATGCCAACTCTTCCAATGCCAGTGCACAATCCAGAGATTCTCTTTTCGCCCGCTTGTGCTGACGGCTCTCATACAGAAAGGGCATCACAACATTGACGCGATATGCAGCAGAAACCGCAGTTGCAACGATACGCTTCAAATTCTGATAATGATCATCCGGTGACATATGGTTCACCTGTCCGCATACCGTATAGGATAAGCTGTAATTGGTCACATCACTCAGGATGAACAGATCCTTTCCGCGGACAGAATCGTTGATCACTCCCTTTGCCTCACCTGTTCCGAAACGAGGGCAGCTGCAGGAAGTCAGGAATGACTCCTCGCAATACCCTCTCATCACTGCGCTGTCATACTGATCTCCCAATTTTTCCAGTTCAGCTGCTCGGATTTTCAGAATATGATCATTTACTTTCTTTGTAAACCATTCAAATCCGGGCATAGCACACAGTTTAAGGGGTGCTACCGGAAGATGTCCGTTCTGTAAATTCTTTATCTCCATAAGGCTCCTCCAAAAGGCTTTTATCATACAGTTTTATACCATGAATTGGCCGTTTTTGCAACAATAACGGTGAAAAGATCAATATTCGAGTGTTACCGGTGTTTCCGAATTCTCCTTCACAGAAATCCCGGTCCCGCTGATCTCACGGTAAAATGCAGCTCTGGAAACAGCCATATATGGATTTATCCACAAAAAACCGATGCCCAAGGTGAGAACGCCCAATATGCACCAACCGAAAAAGCTGATTTCCAAACAGAACAATCTGAAACGATTTCCTCTCATCATTTCTTTTGATTCAGTCAATGCCTGACCCGCTGTGCAGTTGGGGTTTTCCGCCATGATATAAGGCGCCATAGCATAGCTGTAGACCGCAACAATTCCCGGAATAATGAACAACAACATCCACAAGAACGTATATAATGCTGTCAAAAGTCTAAGACAAAAGCCGTCACCAAATCGATGAAACTGTGAAAAAATCACACCAAACCGGGTACTCTGCTTATCCACAACATCAAGGGAAAACAAGCAATACCCCAACGTGATCACACCGCCAATGATAAATGCAACCAATCCAAGGATAGTCAGAACGGCTAACAGTTTAATCATAGCCGCCAAAAAGTCGGGACTGATTTGATGAATAGCCTCCATGTCAAGACTACCCTCTCCGAAGCCACCGGATCCTGCAGATCCGCTTCCCGGAACGCCGCCAAACAATCCCGCCACAAGGGTCGTCAAGATTGCCAAGGGCCATCTTCCTCTCAAGCCTTCTCTTGCCTGCTGTCTGAAATCTGCTGCGTACATCATCTACGTCCTCTTTCTTTTGTCTTTTCTTTTATGACAGGTATCCTGCATCAAATCATCAGAATTTTAACTATCTACAGACGATACAATTTACTATATTTCGCCTTCAGATACTGAATATAATAGTCCGGATTGAATTCCTCACCGGTGGCATCCTTCAAGAGTTTTTTTGTCTCCCGCATGGTTCCATACTGATGAATATGCTCTCTCAGATATGCACGGATAGGACTAAGATCACCGCTTCTCAGCGCTTTTTCAACATCCACGTTTTTATCCATGGCATGATAAAGCTGTGCTGCGATGGCATTTCCCAATGCATAGGAGGGGAAGTATCCAAACATTGCTCCGGACCAGTGTACATCCTGTAAAATACCTTCTCCATCATCTTCCTGCTCCACACCGAGATACTCCTGATATTTTTGATTCCAGAGCTTGGGAAGTTCGTCTACCGATACCTCACCGTCGAACATCATCTTTTCCAACTCATAACGAATCATAATATGAAAACAGTAGGTGAGCTCATCAGACTCTGTCCGGATCAAAGATGGAGCTGCTGCATTGATACCGCGCACAAACTCCTCCATAGAAACATCATCAAACTGTCCCTTAAACACCTCTTTAAACTTGGGATAGAGAGGCTCCCAAAACGCCTCACTGCGTCCGATCATATTCTCAAACATTCTGGACTGGGACTCATGCACTGCGCAGGATCCACCGGACAGCGGAGTCATCGTAATCTCATCGGAATTATTTTGTTCGAACAGTGCATGTCCGGTCTCATGGATCGTGGAAAAAATCGCACTTGCCACCATATTTTCATCATAGTGGCTGGTGATTCGCACATCATGGTTGTGAAGAGAGGTTGTGAAGGGATGTTCACTCTCTGCGATCACTCCGCGTTTCAAATCAAAGCCAAGATACTCTGCCAACAGGCGATTAAAGGCCTTTTGACTTTCCACGTCACAAGGGCGGTTTAAAAAGTCGGTTCGCACCTCGTCCTGTTTCTCACTGATGGCCTTCACCAATGGCATCAGTTCCTTTTTTAATCCATCAAAAAATCGATCCAGTTCAGCTGTGGTAAATCCTTTTTCATATTCATCCAGCATCAGATCATAGAGAGTCAGTCCATCCTTCTTCGGCTGATACCCTTTGATCTTTTTGGCTTTTTCAATCAACTTTCCAAGGGTAGGCGCAAACAACGAGAAATCCTTTGTACCTTTAGCCTTCTCCCAGACTCTCATTCCTTTGCTGGTCAATTCGTGAAACTCCTGGTATTCTCTCTGAGGAATAGCGTGGGTCTTTTCATAGTCCTCCCACAGTCTCTTTACGACAGCCTGCTCGATCTCATCATCGGAAGGCTCTGCCATACAGTCCTTTAACAGTGAAACCGTTTCATCACACGTAGATAAAGCAAACGCCTCTCCGGCCAAAATACCGAGAAGTTTTGCGGTGTATTCTCCTGCCTCTTCAGGGGCACTTCCCGTGGAAGTATCCCAATCCATCACTACCGTCGCTGCATTGTACGCAGCCAGACGATCTACCAGATTCTGTAACTGTTCTCTCATTAGCACTCCTTTTCCCACAAATTTTCACGTTTCAGCTCCAGATATTCGTTATATGCCTTTTCCAATATCTGTTTTTCATTTGAAAACTTCAGCAGATGGTATGCTTCATGGAACTTATAATAGCCGGAATCGACAAAATACTCCTCACGCTGGGGCTTACTGAAATAACTGTTTGCCCGCATCAGGTACCAATGTACGTCCTTTTCGACCAAATCCTGGGGTGTGGAAAAAGAATACTGACTCTTTCCCACATATTTTACAATTGTGGCGTCAACTCCTGTTTCTTCTTTTACCTCTCTGAGCGCCGTCGCAGAAAGCTCCTCTCCAGGTTCAACCGTTCCTTTGGGTAATACCCAGCCCTCGTACTTGTTTTTAAAATTTTTGTAGAGAACCAGAATTTTCCCACGGAAGATTACCACACCGCCACAGCTCGTTGCCTCTATCATCGCAATTCCTCCTGTTGGTGTGTCCTTCGATCCTGCCGAGATCAGAGCAAGATCACAGCAGGTTAATCAAAACTGATTATAGTATATCCCAAAGTGGGAGCTTTCGCAAGGGGTAAACGCTAACCTGTTCAGATTAATTCTGTTTTGCATCACTCAATTCCCCGGCGGTAATGGCCTCGTGTAAAGTCTTCCGGCTCCACAGACGTCGTCCTTCGCCGGATAAACACATCATGATAGGCCTGAACCATGGTTTTTGCTTCCGCCTCGGTCTCTGTCGTAAACATTAAGCGCAGATATCCCGGCTTCAGCCTCTGCACATCTTCATAACAGTCCAACAGACACAACGGACTGCTGTTATATATGGTGTTAAAACACACACTGCAGTGATTCTTTACCGGGAACCGCTTGTTTTTGCGGTCTTTCAGCCAGATAATTTCCGGTGTTTTACTGCACCCCGTTGTGGTCTTACGGATACAATTGGCCGAATACATCACCGGAAGTCTTCCGTAAGCGATCAATTCGTCTGAATCGGTGCTTAAACATTCCAATTCACGGAAATTTAACTCCACCGGCAATACCTGCCTGCTGACACCCAAGGATCGGACCATCGCCTTTGCCGGTTGATTGTAGGTGTAAACAGATGACTCGGCAATCAGCTTCATATCAGGGAAATAAGTCTTACAAAATGAAAGGCTATCCAACGTCCTGACTAAAAGGCCATCCGGGGAAAGCGCTTTAATTTGTTTTTCAAGGGACAACATGTAATTTCTGGCATTTTGCTGAAACACTGCAGGCACAGACAGATATACATTTTTACCAAAGTCCCGTATTTGCTTTACCGATTGTGTCAGCATATCCGGCTTCCTGCCAAATGTTTCCAACGCCAGATAATAGCCCTCAGCCAACCCCTGCTCCAACAGCGGACGTAGAAGTTTAGGGTCCTCAAGATATATCATTATCTGCGGAACATATTCGGTCTTCCCATCGATGGACTCTGCCCTTTCAGACGAAGGATCATCTGAAATAACGATTTTCTTTCTATGGTCGATTCCCTTAACTGAACGGCGAAATCCCGAGAGCAGTTCATCGGTCATCTGCTGAAAACCATCTCTTCTCAGTCGATTCAATTCCTGCACCGGTAAAAATCCGCTGTCATCGGTTATGATGTCCAAATCCGTCCACTGATAACCGGAACCGCCTGTCTTTCTTAACTGTTTTTCCACAGTATCCTTGGAAATCGGTTGCTTTAGCGCAGGTTCAACCACAGCACCTTCCACGGTCGCAGTCGTCCCATCTTCTTTTGTGATCGTCAGACATGCAGGACTTCCGGTGATCAAAACTGCTGTACCACTCACAGGAATCGGCTTAGCCTCTCCCAGATAGTCCGCTTCAATCTGTCTAAACAATGCCTCATTTACCATTTTTCGGTCAGGTTTCTCTTTCAACGTAAGCATCTGACGTCCGGTCTTTCCGCGCAGATATCCGTCGGTAGTGCCTCCGCGGTCAAACAGATCCTTCAAAATATGTCTGTCTGCATCGTCTACAAAATAACCTTCCGTGCCTACTTCGAGATAGCGATCAACATATTTGCGATAAATTGAACTGACACCGGCTGTATACTGCGGACTTTTCATCCGTCCCTCAATTTTCAGCGAATACACTCCCGCATCCAACATGGCCGGAAGCATATCCAGTCCGCAGAGATCCTTCAAACTGATCAGATAAGGCTCATCCTTACGGTTTATTACGGTGTTTTCTTTCCACGCAGTAAAAGGAAGCCGACAAGCCTGGGCACATCTTCCCCGGTTTCCGCTTCTGCCGCCGATGAGACTGCTGAGCAGGCATTGACCGGAATATCCATAGCAAAGCGCACCGTGAATAAATGCCTCCACTTCCATGCCTGTGGCATCATAAATTTCTTTTAATTCAGCTACGGTTAATTCCCTGGCAGGAACCACACGAACCGCACCCAACTCTTTTAACAAGCGTGCACCATCCGGTCCGGTTACCGTCATCTGTGTACTGGCATGGAGGTCCAGATCAGGAAACTCAGCTCGAAACAACTTAAATACGCCCATATCCTGTACAATGGCCGCATCCAAACCAGCCTCGTACAACGGCTTCATCCATCGATACAATTCCTCCATCTCTCTGTCTTTGATCAATGTATTTACCGTAAGATACAGCTGTTTTCCATGAAGATGGGCATAATCAATGGCGGACAACAATTCGTCATCTGTAGTATTGTCCGCATAGGCTCTGGCGCCAAACTGTCTGCCTCCGATATAGACTGCGTCCGCTCCCGCATTAAATGCAGCCCGCATGCTCTCATAGGAGCCTGCAGGCGCCAATACTTCAATCTTTCTATTCATCTTTCATTATACCTTTTATAATTTAAGCTGAGTGGTAATCAGATCATGTTTAACCTGATAAAGTTCTTTCTCCCGCTCCTCCAGTTCGCTCTTAAGCTGTGCCAGCTGTTCCTTTACTTTAAAGTAGTCGTCCGCAACATTGAGCTGAACCATCACATTCTGATAATCTGCAGGCAAACGGGTAAATCCCTCCGTGCGCTTAAGCTCCGACCATTTTCCATTCAGATAGATCGCCACCTGCTGCATATACTCTTCGTTTTCCACTCCGCTTAACCGATAGAGGTTTCCTCCGATCAATACCTCTGTAAACTGTCTGGAATCCATAAACCTACCTGCCTTTCTCTCTATCAATCCTCATCTACCGGAAATCCAAAATGTCTGTACGCTGTGGGAGTAGCCACTCTTCCTCTCGGTGTACGATTAATAAATCCGCACATAATCAAATAGGGCTCATAGACATCCTCAAGGGTAGCAATATCCTCACCCAAGGCTGCCGCAAGAGTTTCCAATCCCACCGGTCCACCACCAAACTTCTCAATGATCGTCATCAGAATCCCACGATCCGTGTGATCCAATCCGGAACGATCCACATCCAGCATATCCAATGCAAACTCGGTGGCCTCAACCGAAATCAAGCCGCCATAGCGGATCTGAGCAAAATCTCTCACCCGCTTTAGCAAGCGGTTAGCCAATCGGGGGGTTCCTCTTGATCGGGTGGAAATCAACTCTGCCGCCTCATCTTCAATATCAATTTGAAGTTTTTCGGCGGATTTCAATACAATCTGTTTTAACTCGCCGGGGGTATAATACTCCAATCGATGTACCACACCGAACCGATCTCTCAACGGTGCCGTCAACATTCCCGCTCTGGTCGTTGCTCCCACCAAGGTAAATCGCGGAAGATCGATCCGGATCGAGCGAGCCGCGGCGCCTTTTCCGATCACTACATCAATGGCAAAATCCTCCATGGCAGGATACAACACTTCCTCTACCTGGCGATTCAACCGGTGGATCTCATCTACAAACAGGACATCACCCTCATTTAAATTATTCAGAATAGCCGCCATCTCTCCCGGTTTTTCAATGGCCGGTCCGGCGGTGATTTTGAGATTCACTCCCATCTCGTTGGCAATAATACCTGCCAACGTCGTCTTTCCAAGCCCGGGAGGACCATAAAGCAACACATGATCCAGCGACTCACTTCTGCTGCGGGCAGCCTCCATGTATACACTTAACATCTCCTTCAGACGTGTCTGCCCAACATAGTCAGACAGTGTTTTCGGCCTGAGACTATTTTCTATTCCTCTGTCTTCATTAACCAACTCGGTCGCAATAATCCGTTTTTCCATATCAAATCATCACGCCATGCCAATCCGCTTTAAGGCCTGCTTAACTACGGTTTCGGCTGACATCCCCTCTGTAATTTCCACGTTTCGAACAGCTTTCAATGCATCAGTGGGACTGTAACCCAAAGCGGTCAGCACCTCCAGGGCATCCTCGCGAGCACTTCCCAAGGGTTCTGTACTTTTTCCCGACCGGCCGGCAACCGCATCCCGTTTTAATTCCACAGCCTCTTCAAGGGAAAGCTTATCTTTAAGTTCCAAAATTACCTTCTGCGCCGTTTTAAGTCCGACGCCAGGAGCCTTGGCAATGGCCTTGGCATCTCCGGAAAGAATCGCAAAGCGCAGATCATCCGGACGTATGGTGGATAAAATCGCCAATGCTCCCTTTGGACCGATTCCATTCACCCCAATCAGCATTTTAAAAATCCGAAGATCATCTTTGGTGGAAAATCCGTAAAGCGCCATCAGATTTTCTCCCACCTGAAGCCATGTATGTATTTTCATCTCACTGCCCACTGCCGGCAGTTCAGACAAAACAGAGGACGGCACCCCGATCGAAAAGCCCACACCATTGCTCTCAATCACGATGCTGTCCTCATAAATTTCACTCAAATATCCGCGAATAAAGGAAATCATACTGTCGTACACCTCGTCTCAATTCTGTACAGACCACAGAGTAGCCCTCCAATGATCTTAACGGTACTGTCGGTATATCCAGTATATAATAAACAGATGAATAATTCAACCTATTTTCAAACAAATGTTCGCATGAAATCAACTTAAATACTTTCGCATGCTTTTTAATGCATTTTTCTCCAAACGGCTCACCTGCGCCTGAGAAATATGAATCTCCTCAGCCACCTCCATCTGGGTTTTTCCGTCAAAAAAACGTTTGTGAATAATGGTCCGTTCACGTTCGGGAAGTCTTCGCATCGCTTCCTCCAATGCCAGATCCTCAACCCACTTTTCTTCCTTCTGTGTCTTATCACTGATCTGATCCATCATATACAACGTGTCCCCACCGTCAGTATAAACAGGGTCATAGAGGCTGACTGGACTCTGTATTGCATCCAATGCATATGCGATTTCCTCCTTGCTGACGCCGATTTCATTGGCAATCTCGCAAAGAGTCGGCTCCTTCAAGCTCTTTTTCATCAGTTCTTCTTTCGCATAAATGGCCTTATATGCAATATCCCGGAGTGATCGTGAAACTCTGATCGTATTGTTGTCACGCAAGAAACGTCTGACTTCCCCAACGATCATGGGAACCGCATAGGTACTGAACTTTACCATCATATCCGGATTAAAATTATCGATTGCTTTGATCAACCCCACACATCCGATCTGAAACAAATCATCAATGTGTTCATTCGCATTGGAAAACCGCTGTATCACACTGAGGACAAGTCGAAGATTACCTTCAATATATCGCTTTCGTGCCTCCTCATCTCCGTCTTTGATCCGTTGAAACAATTCAGCCTTTTCATCCTCCTTGAGCAACGGAAGCTGCGATGTATTGACACCACATATCTCAACCTTGTATCCCGCCATAACCTTAACCTCCGCAAATCATTGTCTAAAGAAATGATTTACGGATTAAGGTGGGTTTATACGAAGTTAGGAAAGGTTATTTTTGGTAAAAT
>JAFOFP010000241.1 GCA_017387285.1 Lachnospiraceae bacterium | reverse complement strand
CCGCCACCCCTTTGCAGCCATCTTTTCCAAATGATCGGCGATTCCACTGTAATCATAAAAGATAAATTGTTCAAATCGGCGTTTCTTTGCTCTCATCGTGCTTTCCCCCTCATCACACATCCAAAAAAGTCCTATAATCCCCAATCAACACATTCATCCGCTCCACTTCATCCTTAAGAGCCTGCCTTCCTGTTTCCGTCAGCACATAACTCCTCTTTCGCCCCTCCACCTTCGTCTCCCGGATCATCCCGGCAGCCATAAAATTCTCCAGCAGATTATAGAGGGTTCCGGGGCCGATGGTCACACGTCCCCCGGTAACCCGGCGAACCGTTTCCATAATATCCATACCGCAGCACTCCTCCCGAAGACACAGTAAAATATAGAACATCTGCTCCGTGAGGGTCTGAAATTTTTCTCTGGCCATGAGATCAACTCCTTCAATATCGATAATCGATATATTCTGTATTTATTATATTATCGAATATCGATATTGTCAAGCTTTTCTTATTAGCTCTTGACTTTTCCTTTAAACTATGGTATTTTCTCTTTCAAGAAAGGAAAGGTAAGCTAACGTGGACGCAGATTCAGACGCGGATAACGCGACTCAGATAAACATAGATGTTTCACTCAGCATGATGAGATAAAGACAGGCATAGCCTGTGCCGAAGGGTACAGGCTGTGCCTTATATTGTTTCCAATTTCTCATATGCATATGGTTACTTATTCCAAGAAAGGACAATCATGTTAGGTTCAATTATTTTACTGGCAGTACTTATTTTCTTAAATGCGGTGTTCGCAAGTGCGGAGATCGCGGTCATCTCCATCAACGAAATGAAACTCAAAAAAATGGCCGAACAGAAAGACAAGCGGGCGATCAAGCTGACCAAGCTGACCAGCGATTCCTCCCGTTTTCTCTCCACCATCCAGATCGCCATCACACTGGCAGGACTCCTCAGCAGTGCCTTCGCCGCGGACAATTTTGCCGATCCGTTGGTTGAATGGCTCATCGGTCTGGGGATAACCATTTCCCCTTCCATCCTGAACACGGCAGCGGTATTCGTGATCACCATAGTACTGGCATATTTTAACCTGGTCTTAGGTGAGTTAGTCCCCAAGCGTCTGGCCATGCAGAAGGCCGACAGCATGGCGCTGGGTATGGCAGGCATGCTCTACGGCGTAGCCAAACTCTTCTCCCCTATCGTTACGCTCCTCAGCTGGTCCACCGATCTGGTGCTAAAGCTTTTGGGTATCGATCCCGATGCTGAGGATGATAAAATGACTGAGGAAGAGATCCTGATGGTTCTGGCCGAGGGCAATGAGCAGGGTGTCATCGATGAGCATGAAAGTGAGATCATTCAGAATCTCTTTGAATTCGGCGACACCGAAGCAGAGCAAATCTGCACTCACCGAGTTGACGTCGTCGCTCTGGATGAGAATGATTCCGATGAAGAGTGGCAAGAAATCATCTATACCGAAAAACATACCTATTACCCCATCTACCGCGACACCAAAGACAATGTGACCGGCATTCTGGATACCCGCGATTATTTCCGCCTCCGGGACACTTCCCGGGCAGAAATCATGGCACAGGCTGTCCGTCCCGTTTACTTTATCCCCGAGGGACTGAAAGCCGATACCCTTTTCCAGAATATGCGCCGTGAGCGCAAATACTTCGCCGTCCTTCTGGATGAATACGGCGGCATGAGTGGTATCATCACCATCCATGATCTCCTGGAGGCCATCGTTGGCGATATGTATGACGAGGATGAGACCGATATCCCCGAAAAGATCCAAAAAATCAGCGAAAACCGCTGGTTGATCTGCGGTGATGCGGAACTGACCGATCTGGAAAAGACCTTTGATATCGATCTTCCCGACGAGTGCGAGACCTTCAACGGTCTGGTCTGCGATATTCTGGGAACGATCCCGGAGGATGGCAGCACCCCTGTCTGTGAAAAATACGGTTTAAAGATTTTCGTTCAGACCGTAGAACGACACTATGTAGAAAAATCCATCGTTGAGTTCATCCCGGAAGATGAGCATGACGATGGACAAAAGGAAAATTAATTCTGTTCTTTTTTCTGCTTCCTGTTTTCCTTCCACTCAATCCACTGCCCATGGTACTTGGCATAGAGATCCTTCAGTTTTTTTAACGTTTTCTGATCCTCGGGAAACCACCACCGCAGCAAAAACATGGCAATGATCACTGTCAGCACCTTCTCCGGGGTAAACGGAAACCAGAGAAAGGCCATATAAGCACCGGCGATGGCCGTCATCCATGTAATTTTACAGGCAGTCCCCACCGCCAGAAAAATGTAGGACCAGCCATTGGTAAAAATCCAGCCCACCCCCAGACACAACAGCAGTCTGGGGTTGAGAAGAAATTGCAGAGCTGTCTTTCCCCACTGTTTTATTTTTTTTATCCAATATACTGCCTTTTCTTTCATGTCACAATGCTATCTCTTTCCTATGCGCCGGTCCTCATCCTTCAGAATTCATCCCGATGTCCCATAAAGAACTCCGCATATACCTTCATATTTTCCAACTCTGTCCATTTGCGCTCGCAAACCGGCACCGCATCCAGATCATAAACCTTCGCTCCGGCCATGGACAACAGAAACGGCGAATGGGTTGCAATGATAAACTGACATCCAAAAAATCTGGCGGAATCGGCAATAAATTCTGCCAATTTGATCTGCAAACCCGCTGCCAATGAATTTTCCGGCTCGTCCAACAGATATATCCCATTTTCCTTGATGTGTTCGGTAAAGTACAAAAATGCGCTCTCCCCATTGGACCGCTCCGGAAGGTTATGCATCACATGATCATTCACATAGGCGGACGGTGTCTGCCGCTTGGCCTCATTGTGAGCCTTCAATTCCTCATAATCATCCAGAGACCTCATCTTAAAGCTAACATGATTGCGGCTGAGATAATTTTTGCGATTCCAGAAATCCTCCATCAGTGTCTCCCGCCGCCGGTCGATCCCCTCATTCATGGCTCGAATATCCAGTACATAGTCAAACACATCATCGCTGGTGATCATCTGGATGTTATCTGTTCGGGCACCACGATTCATCCTTGCCTCGCAGGCCGATGCAAAATCATCAAAGAAAGGGCTCCGATTAAAAAATGTCCCTCTCACCGCCTCCAATCTCTGGGCGATCACATTGAGCAGGGTGGTCTTGCCGGAACCGTTTCCGCCATAAAGTACTGTAATCGGAGCAAAGTTCAGCCCGGACAGTCCTTTTTGCGAAAATATCTTGAAGGGATACGGATAACCATAGCAGGTCATTTTCATTTTTACATCCCAGTGAAGATAATCCTCCTCCCAGTCCTGTGACGGAAGGTGAAAACATTCAAGGTAGATCATTGTCCGGTACTCTCCTGTTTTTGTGCGATCCATCATGATTTTACATCATGGTGTTTGCGTAAATTATATCATATGTTTAAGGCGCTGAAAACCGTTTCCTGTGGTTTCGGCGCCTTAAGTTTTATTTAATCTTTCAAATCACTCCATCATTTCTGACAAATCAGCTCCGATCTCCGGCTCCACGCTGAAAATATAGGTCTCCTCATCCGTGGTCACCACCACAAATTCGTCTGCCTGCGGATTAAGAAGAAGCTGACAAACGCCAAATCCATCTACTCTGAACTGCCCCTTAAGCAGTGTATCCATGCCTGTCCCCACATCCTTATGCGCAGACGGTAACTCATCGATGACGTTCACCGATGTGATCTCATCCAAGCTGATTACATACACATCCTTCAGATGGGAAGCCACCAGTGTCTCTTCTTCCAACCGCACTTGAGCAGGGGTAAACTCCTCCGCTATCAGCCAAAATCCGATAAAGGGCATCGCCAACAGCACAATCACACCGAACAGCATATAGATTTTACCGCCGGTGGTGGCCAGATTGATGGTCATACTCATTCCGGTGCGAGCATTTTTCAGCATATGCTTATCCTTGGGATTGTAATAAACACTGCCCCACAGCCAGTATTCATCCTCATCTGTGTATCGGTCCGTGATATATTTGGCCGATAATCTCTCCTGCGCCCGGCGAACCGAAAACTCGGTATGAACCGCAAGGACTAAGATGCCTATCGTGTATAAACCGGTCAAAACCAGAATCCACAATACATTGCCCGCCAGCAGCCAGACAGCCAGCGTGAACAATCCTGTCATCCAGGCAGATCCCAGCATCATTTTGTACCAATTGTGCCGACGAACCTCAGTCAACGCCACCGTCAACTCAGTCACATGATTGACCATCTCCACCTTTTGACGGCGAAATGCCCGATATGTGAACCCAAAAAACAATAAAATACAGCCAAACATGGTCAGGTAAATCAACTCATTCCACCAGAATGACCGATCCCCCCACAGACTAAGACCGGCACCACAGGGAATCAACGTCATCAATGCGGGCGGCAAATACCACCAGGGAGACGGCCCTTTTTTTAGCTCTGCTATGGCGGTCAGATCTACCATGATCTCCTGCGTCTCCTGCTTCACCGGCTCATATCCGTGATCCCGCTTAATCTGCCTCAGCTGTTTCCATCCCTGAACATAGATCACCTGGGGATAAATGATCACGGCCAAAATCCAGAGCATATCCCATGTCAGTGATACGGAAAGGTGCTTCAGAAATATCGCCGGCAGACCCAAAAGAACCACCCACAATGTCCATCGATCCAGGGTTTTTCGATACCACTGACCGACTGCTTTCACCTCATCGGAGTGGATCAGTTCGGATGGAAGGGTCACGCCCAGCATAATATTTTTCTTTGGTTTCCATTCATTTTTGGTCGAAAAATAGATGATGGGATGCACAAGATAAAACATCAAAAACATAAACAAATTCATTCCGCTAAATCCAAACATATTCCTGTTTTACCCCCTAAACAACTCTGCACACAGATGTAAAAACTCATCCTCAGTCATCCCTGATAATTTTGCCTCAGCGATGACCAGTTTTAATTCCTGCACGGTTCTTCTTTTCAGCTCTACCCTTGTCCTCGCGCCGGTGGGCAATCCGGAAATACCGTGCTCACCGGATTCCTGCTCCCGCACTCGGGCACCACTTCTCCGGTCAGCCACAATGACACCCTCCGACTTCAGCAGCGCGTAAGCTTTGTTGACCGTCATCGTATTGACTCCGGCCTCATCAGCCAATGCGCGGATCGTGGGCAATTTCTCTCCCGGCTTTAACCGCCCATCGGCTACGCCTAGAACAATCTCGTTGCGGATCTGCAGATAAATCGGCACCTCGCTGGAAAAATCCAGTGTCAATATCATAGGCGAAACCTCCTCTCTAGGCTTTTTTCCCATATAAACATGCCCTGTTTGTATTATTTATATTAATACAAACAGGGCATGTTGTCAAGATATGCATCAAAGCAATCTATGATATCATATATTTCATTTTAAATTAAGGAGCGCCGAAATCCGGCGCCCCTTTCACAGTTCGTCTTTCAACGATCAATATTACTTTACAAAAGCCTCAACCTTTGCTGCAATGCTGTCAGCATCAAGACCATACTTCTTGATCAGCTGAGCTGCGGGACCGGACTCACCGAACACATCGTTTACGCCGATCTTCAGAACAGTGGTGGGAGCCTTTGCGGACAGGCAATCACAAACCGCGCTGCCGAGACCGCCGATCACGGAATGCTCCTCAACGGTAACGACCTTGCCGGTCTCCTTCGCTGCGGCCACGATCAACTCATCATCCAGAGGCTTGATGGTGTGGATATTGATGACCTTTGCATCGATACCCTTTGCAGCCAGCTGCTCAGCTGCTGCCAAGGACTCTGCTACACAAAGACCGGTAGCAACGATGGTCACATCCTTACCCTCACGAAGAACGATACCCTTACCAATCTCGAACTTGTAGGTCTCGGGATCATTGAATACCGGAACAGCCAGACGACCGAAACGCAGATAAACGGGTCCATAATACTCTGCTGCTGCTCTCACAGCTGCCTGAGCCTCAACATCATCTGCAGGGCTGATCACAACCATGCCGGGGATAGTACGCATCAATGCGATATCCTCACAGCACTGATGGGTAGCACCGTCTTCTCCAACGGAGATACCTGCATGGGTAGCACCGATCTTTACATTCAGATGGGGGTAACCGATGGAGTTTCTCACCTGCTCAAATGCACGGCCTGCAGCAAACATAGCGAAGGTGCTGGCAAAAGGAATCTTGCCTGCGGTAGCCAGACCTGCAGCAACACCCATCATATTACACTCAGCGATACCACAATCGATGTGGCGCTCGGGAAATGCCTTCATAAATACGCTGGTCTTGGTAGCGCCGGCCAGGTCAGCATCCAGAGCAACGATATTCGAATTTTCTGCACCGATCTCCTTCAGTGCATTACCATAGCTTTCACGGGTAGCAATCTTCTTTACTTCTGACATAATGCTTCACCTACCTTCTCCAAATCTGCCATAGCAATCGCATACTGCTCATCATTGGGAGCAGATCCGTGCCAGGATGCCTGATTCTCCATGAAGGATACATCCTTACCCTTTACTGTCTTAGCAATAATTGCGGTAGGCTGTCCCTTAGTTGCCTTAGCCTCTGCAAATGCAGCTGCAAGTGCATCAAAATCATGTCCATCCACGTTGATTACATGGAAATTAAATGCCTCAAACTTTTTATCAATGGGATAAGGAGAGTTAACCTTTGCGATATCACCGTCGATCTGGAGACCGTTATTGTCCACGATCACTACCAGATTGTCCAGCTTGCGGTGTGCGGCCAGCATCGCTGCCTCCCAAACCTGTCCTTCCTGGATCTCACCGTCGCCCAGCATGGTATATACGCGGAAATCCTTCTCATCAAGCTTTCCTGCGATAGCCATACCAACTGCTGCGGAAATACCCTGTCCCAGAGATCCGCTGCTCATGTCAACGCCGGGGATATGCTTCATATCCGGATGACCCTGAAGATAGCAGCCAACCTTACGCAGGTTCTTTAACTCGTCAACAGGGAAAAATCCCTTGTGTGCCAAGGCAGCATACAGTCCGGGAGCGGTGTGTCCCTTGGACAAAACAAAGCGGTCACGATCAGGATCCTTAGGGTTCTTAGGATCAACATTTAACTCCGCAAAATAAAGGTAAGTATAAATGTCTGCTGCGGAAAGTGATCCGCCGGGATGTCCGGACTTTGCACTGTGTACAGCAGTCACAATACTTTTACGAATCTCATTGGCCTGTTTTTTTAATTCCAACGTATTCATCAGTATCTCCTCCTTTGATGCTCTCATCATATCTGCCACCGGCAGTGGACGGATCGCTCGAATTTTCCGCCCTGATATTATTAGTATATCACCTTTTCCCAATTATGTCCAGATAAAAGCACATCGTTATCCGTGTTCAATCTTTCATTTTTTTTGCACATTTATGCAAAACTAGTGCTCATCCATCCACTGTCTGACCACCAGTTCATCCGACAGATACGGCTCATAGTGATCGGCCACTCTCTGGGTGGTCTCCGCTCCCTTTCCGCCAAGGATTACCACATCGCCGCATCCGGCCGCATCCAATGCCGCCCGCACAGCCTCCGACCGATCGGGAATGATCCTGCTCTCCTTGTGAAGATAAGCCTGTATCTCCCGACAGATATCCTCCACCGATTCGTAACCGGGATCATCAGCCGTCAGATAGATCCGGTCTGCGAATTGGTCCGCCAGACTGCCCAGATCACGGCGGCGAACCAAAGAACGTTCCCCCGGACATCCAAACACGGTATGAATCCGATTAGGGTTAAAGGTCTCTCTCACTGCTTCATAAAGTTTCAAAAAACTCAGGTGATTGTGAGCATAATCCACAACCACATGAAAATCCTTAACAGGAATCACCAGCATCCGACCGGGTATGTGGATATGTTCCACCGCCTGTGCGATCACACCCACCGACACCCCCGCTTCCAGCGCCACGATAATGGCCGCCGCCAGATTGTCCACATTAAAGGCACCGATCAGATTGGTGGCAAAGGTGTACCAGAAGCCCTGATAGTTCAGTTCAAAACGCATCCCCCTGCTGTCTGAGCACACATTCCGGATCTGCACATCACAGTCCTCATCGTAACCATAAACGATACAACGCGCCCCCGCCGCCTTCGCCTTATCCCGAGCCAAGGAAAAATGATCAGTGTGGCGGTTGATGACTGCAGTCTTACAAAGTCCCATAAAATCGGTCTTGCACTCCACATAATCCTCAAGGGTGGGATGCTCCCGGCCACCCACATGGTCCTCTCCCACATTGAGAAAAATACCATAGTCAAATCGCACACCATAAACCCGGTTCATCTTCATGGCCTGGGAGGAAACCTCCATGACCACCTGACGGCACCCGGCCTCTGCCGCCTCATGAAAATACTGCTGCAGCTCCACCGGTTCCGGCGTAGTAAGGTGGGTATCATACTGATTTGCCACCGTATCCACCCGCCCCGTAGACAATAATGCCGTCTTCCTGGAGGACGCGGTGTCAAAAATGTGCTTCAAAATATTCGCAGCCGAAGTCTTTCCCTTGGTTCCGGTGATGCCTACAAGGGTCATCTGTGTCTCCGGCTCATCATAAAACCACCGTGCTGCCAAAGAAGAGGCCTTTCGCACATCCCTGACCTGAATACAGGGGATATCCACATCCTCATAAAATTCCTCACTGAGGCAGCAAACAGCACCCTTCTCCACTGCAGACAACAGATAGTCCTTCTTAAATCCAAACCCTTTGCAAATAAACAGAGT
>JAFOFP010000240.1 GCA_017387285.1 Lachnospiraceae bacterium | reverse complement strand
GGCTCCTCCAAGGGCGTGAGCCGTGCGGTGGACAGAGCTGCACTTGAGGAAGGACTTCTGGAGGCAGTGAAGCATGACCGCAAAATTTTGGTGGAGGAGTGCATCGTAGGCCGTGAGGTGGAGTGCGCCGTGCTGGGAGGCAGTGACGTCCGCGCTTCCGGTGTGGGCGAGGTGCTGGCTGCCTCCGATGTGGCATTCTATGATTTTGAAGCAAAGTATTATAATCCGGAGTCCAGAACGGTTCTTGATCCCGAGCTTCCCGGAGATGCCGCCGAACAGATCCGCAAGAATGCAGTGAGGATTTTCAAGGCAGTGGATGGCTTCGGTCTTTCCCGCGTGGATTTCTTTGTGACCAAGGACAAGGGCGAGGTGGTCTTTAATGAGATCAATACCCTCCCCGGCTTCACTTCCATCAGCATGTATCCCACGCTCTGGGAGAACCGCGGTATCGGAACGGCTCAGTTGGTGGAGAAGCTGATCCAGAGCGCATTTGCGCGTTGGGAGAGCTGATGGCAGCGGAGAATAATGTGCTGATCACCATGATCGCACATACGACCGATGGAAATGAAAAGGATACCACAGAGACCATCTATCCCGGAAAGGGATATGAGAAGGACGGCTGTTATTATGTGTTTTATGACGAGGTAGATCCGGAGGACGCCAAAGTGACTAAGGCATCCCTGCGGATCCGCCCCAGACATATCGATATACGAAAAAAGGGAGCGGTAAACACCCAGATGGTATTTATTCCCGGCCAGTGTACCGAGACGGAGTACCAGACACCCTACGGAAAATTCATTCTCACCGTGGATACGAAGCGGGCTGAGATCAGAAAAAGAGAAAAAGAGATCGACGTGGAGCTGGATTACCGGCTCTCTTTGGGCGGCGCTCAGGCGATCAGAAATCAAATGAAAATTAAGGTGGCAGAGCTGTGATTCCTGCCGCCTTTGTTGTCATCATGAGTTGATACAGGGTGCGTAACAGGGATGCGCCAAAACGAGCGTGTTGGAGGACGGATGCCATGACAAGTGAAATGAGAAGGTTCCGGGCGTATTTTACCGCACCGGCTGTCACAAGGCAGGTGAACCTGTCTACAGCGGACACAACGAACACATGGTGGTGGATCCGACCTGTTTCCCTCTGGGCATGCAGGTCATGGTTAACAGAGCATTGAACTATTTAAACTGTGATGGAAGATGGTCATAAATATATAGAAGTAATTCGGAGGAACAGCTATGTCCGCATTTGTGGAATTGACTGATGTAAAAAAGATCTATCAGATGGGTGAGGTACAGATCAAGGCCGCCAACGGCATTAATTTTGCCATCGAAAAAGGTGAGTTTGTGGTCATCGTAGGCCCGAGTGGAGCCGGAAAGACTACGGTTCTCAATATTCTGGGCGGCATGGACACTGCCACCTCCGGTCAGGTCATGGTGGACGGTGTGGATATTGCCGGACTGAAGGGCAAGGCTCTGACCAAATATCGCCGTGAGGATATCGGTTTTGTGTTCCAGTTTTACAATCTGGTGCAAAATCTGACCGCCCTGGAAAACGTGGAGCTTTCCCTGCAGATCTGTAAAAACCATCTGGACGCAGAGGCAGTGCTCACGGAGGTGGGACTGGCAGACCGCAAAGACAACTTTCCCTCACAGCTCTCCGGCGGTGAGCAGCAGAGAGTGTCCATCGCCAGAGCCCTGGCGAAAAATCCTAAGCTTTTGCTCTGCGATGAGCCAACCGGTGCATTGGATTATCAGACCGGTAAGGCCGTTCTCAAGCTGCTGCAGCAGACCTGCCGCGAAAAAAATATGACGGTTATCGTTATTACCCATAATTCAGCCCTGACGCCCATGGCGGATCGGGTGATCAAGATCAAAAACGGTCAGGTCAGCCGGACGTGGGTCAACGAACAGCCGATTCCCGTGGAGGAGATCGAGTGGTAATCGGCAGTGGACGACATGCCGAAAGCATGAAGGGAATGTGCTGAGAATCGATAAGCGAAGGAATAAGGTGAACAATACATGTTGATGTCGAAAGGTCAGTGGAAGGACTTTTTCATCGAAATTAAAAAGAGTTTGAGCCGCTATGTGTCCATCATGTTTATGGTAGCGCTTGGTACGGCATTTTTTATCGGGCTTCGCTCATCGGAGCCGGATATGCAGGGATCGCTGGATACCTATATGGATCAGGTTGGCTATATGAACATTCGCGTGCTGGGGACTTTGGGTATGACAGACGCCGATGTGGAGGCGCTGCGCAGTGTCGAGGGCGTGACCGATGCCCGGGGAATGTACACCCTGGATGTTCTTTCCGATCTGGGAGACAGCCCCAAGGTAATTCACGTCCAATCCATTGCCGGCCGAATCAATCAGCTTCAGTTGGATAGCGGACGATTGCCGGAGCTTCCCGATGAATGTGTGGCAGACAGACATCTCTGTGAGGCCTTTGGCCTGAAGCTGGGGGACAGGATCACCGTGTACAGCGGAACCGATGATCCCTTGGAGGACAGTCTGGCGGTAGATACGTTTATTATTACCGGTATCGGTATCTCACCGGATTATCTGACCGGCGAGCGCGGATCTGCCAACATCGGCACCGGCTCCATCACCGGTTTCATTGCCGTGGAGGAGGGCGCGTTTACCACACCGGCCTACACGCAGGTATATGTGCGGGCGGATTGGCTTGACCGGTACAACTGTTTTTCGGATGAGTATGAGGCGGGGATTGAGGAACTGACCGGGCGGATCGAGGCCATCGCCGGTCAACAGTGTGAGATCCGTTATCTGGACGTGACCGAAGAGGCCAGAGAGCAGCTGGCTGATGCGCGAAAGGAATTGGAGGATGCCAAGGCAGAGGCAGATGAGGAATTTGCCGACGCATGGGAGCAGATCCTGGACGGAAAGGAGCAGATCCAATCCGGTTGGGATGAATTCAATGCTTCCAAGGAAGAATTTGATCAGGGAAAGGCAGAGTACGAGTCCGGATTAAAATCTTATTATGAGAATTTGGTGCTGATCGAGGATGGTGAACGCCAGATCGCCGAAGCGAAGGCTCTTCTGGATGAGAAGGAGGCGGAGCTGAAAGCGGGACAGGCACAGCTGGATCAGGGTTGGGCAGAATACAATGAGGGAAAAGCACAGCTGGATCAGGCCAAGGTGTTGATGGATTCCGGCGAGGCTCAGTTGGCCCTTTTGAGTGCGGCGGCAGATGCGGCCGAAATGGCATATGGAGGGGCGTCAGCCGCTCTTCAAGTGGAGAAAGGCCAGGTGGCGGCAGAGCAGGCAGCCCTTGATGGGCAGAAGGCAGCGATGGAGTTGCTGGGTCAGTCATGGGAGGATGATCCTGCACTGGTGGCACAGCAGGATGCTCTGAATGTCAGGGCCGAGAATATCCGTGCCAGAGAGCAGGAATTGACTTCCCTGAAAAAAGCTGCGGAGGATGCAAATGCTCTGTATGAATCCAGCCGCGAGCAGTTGGAGGACGGCAAGGCTCAGTACGAGGCCGGTGTGGCCGAACTGGAAAAGGGAAAGGCAGAGCTGGATGCGGCGCAGAGTCAGATCGACGACGGTGCCAGACAGATCACAGAGGCCAGAGCCCAGCTCGCCGAGAAGGAAAAGGAGCTGGCGGCAGGCAAGGTGGCTCTGGAAGACGGCAAAAAACAGCTGGATGAGGCCGGAATCACCATCGAAGACGGTGAAACGCAGCTGGAGGACGGCCGCAAGGAGCTGGAGTCCGGTGAGGCAGAACTCAATGATTCCATTCAGGAGTATGAGAAGGCCAAGGCGGATGCCATGGAGCAGTTTGCCGATGCGGAAGAAGAACTGGCCAGAGCAGAGCGGAAATTGGCTGAGATGGAAAAGCCGGAATGGTATATTCTGGATCGAAATACCATTCAGAGTTATGTGGAATATGATCTGGACGGACAAAAAATCGGGGCGTTGGCCGACGTGTTTCCCCTCTTGTTCTTTTTTGTGGCGGCGTTGGTCAGCCTGACCACCATGACCCGAATGGTGGAGGAGCAGCGCACCTTGATCGGTACCATGAAGGCATTGGGTTACAGCAGTGTATCCATTGCGGCAAAATATATTTTGTATGCATTGTCGGCGACCCTGGCGGGAAGTCTTTTGGGCGTGTTGGTGGGAAGTAAGGCGATCCCCTGGGTGGTGATCACCGCTTACGGTATCATGTACACCGATATGCCGGTGGTGATCACCGATATCCACGCAGGATATTCGGTGATGGCGACGCTGATGGCATTGGGCTGTACGGTAGGTGCCACATGGATGGCCTGTCACCGTGCGTTGACGTCACAGCCGGCGGCCTTGATGAGACCGGTTGCTCCTGCGAAAGGAAAACGTATCCTGCTGGAACACCTTCCCTTTATCTGGAAGCGGATGAGCTTCAGTGTCAAATCCACGCTGAGAAATCTGTTCCGTTACAAGAAACGTCTGTTTATGACCCTGTTTGGCATCGGCGCCAGCATGGCATTGCTTCTGGTGGGTTATGGTGTTCAGGATTCCCTGGAGATCATTGTGACCCGCCAGTACGGTACACTGTGGATCTATGATACGGCGGTTTATCTGGAAGATGGCGATGATAAGGATCTGATGGCGGAATTGGATGAATACATCACAGAAAATCCCATGCTGATGGATTGGCTGGATGTGAACAGTACCAATATGCAGGCGGAGAATGAGGGAGTGACCAAGGATATCACCTTGCTGGTTCCCGAAAAAGCCGAGAAAATGAGCGGATTTGTTGATCTGCACCACCGGGTTACCGGCGAACATTACGAGATGGACGACCATTCGGCCTATGTCAGTGAGAAACTGGCGGAAAAGCTGGAGCTTCAGGTGGGAGATACCATGGTCTTCAAGGTGGACGAGACACAGAAGTATGAGGCCACAGTGGGAGCCATCGTGGAAAACTATATGCAGTATTATGTATATATGAGCCCGGAGGCCTACGAGCATACCTTTGACGAGGAACCGGAGTGGAATCAGAGGCTGATCAACTATGCACAGGGCGTCGAACCGGATCAGACCCGGGAGGAGGAATTGGCCAGAGAGTTTCTGGAGCTGGACAGTGTGATCTCTGTGGTTTCCTCGGAATCAATGAGAGAGACCATCAGCACCATGCTGACAGCGCTGGACTATGTGGTAGTGATCCTCATCGGTGCGGCAGCTTTGCTGGCCTTTGTGGTACTGTATAATCTGAACAATATCAATATTACCGAGCGAAAACGGGAACTGGCTACCATCAAGCTGCTGGGCTTCTATCCCGGTGAGCTGGCGGCCTATGTGTACCGGGAAAATATCATTCTGACCGCCTTGGGAATTGCAGTGGGTCTGTTCTTAGGAACATGGCTGACCACCTACGTGCTGAATACGGTAGAGATCGATATGCTCATGTTTGGCCGTGGGATCGACCCCATGAGCTATGTGATGGCTTCCCTGATCACGGCAATGTTCTCGGTGATCGTCAACATCGTTATGTACTTCAGACTGCAGAAGATCGATATGATCGAATCGCTGAAGAGTGTGGAGTAAAAAATTAAGGAAGATAAAAGGAGAGTATCATGGAAGACAAGAGATTGGAAATTGAGGAAGTAGTGGAGATAGCTGAGACGGTGGCAGAGGCACCCGCAGCGGAGGAGACTCCTGTGGCAGAGGCCGTGGAGGCCGTTCCCGAGGTGATCGAGAGCATGGACGATTATGCTGCAGAGTTGGAGGCTTCCTTGAAGCGTGTGGCAGTGGGTGACGTGCTGACCGGAACCATTATCGGAGTGACCGAGGATACGGTGATGGTAGATCTGAAGTATTATTCTCAGGGTGTGATCGCCAGAGCAGATTACACCAACGACACCGAGCACAGTCTGGCGGAGCTGGCTGTCGTGGGTGACACGGTGACCGCTACGGTGGTGCGCAGAGATGACGGCGAGGGAAATATCGTCCTTTCCTGTAAAGAAGCTATCGAGAAAATGGCATGGGACAAGATGGAAGCGGCCCTGGAAGAGGGAACGGCTATGCAGGTTAAAATCAGCGGTGTGGTGAATGCCGGTGTGATTGCAATGGTTGATGGTATCCGCGCATTTATTCCCGCATCCAAGCTGGATGTGGCTTTTGTAGAAAATACGGAGGAATGGCTGGGCCGCCAGGTGATGGTCCGTGCGATTACCGTAGATCGTGAGGCAAAGAAGCTGGTGCTGTCCGCTAAGGAACTGGCAAGAGAACGTCTCAATGAGGAAAAGAGCCGCAAGGTGGCAGGATGTGCAGTGGGAACTGTGACCGAGGGAACCGTAGAGAGTATCCAGGCCTATGGAGCATTTGTCCGTCTGGACAACGGCGTATCCGGACTGCTTCATATTTCTCAGGTATCCGATAAGCGTTTAAAGACCCTGAAGGGCATTCTGGAGGTGGGACAGAAGGTTACCGTAAAGATCACCTCTGTGGAAAACGGAAAACTGAGTCTGAGCATGAAAGCAGCAGTGGAGCCTGAGGTGAAAGAAGAAGTTGCAGAAGAAGAAAATGTAGAGTATATCTCCGGCGAGAGCGCAACCACCGGATTGGGTGCGCTGCTGGCAGGACTGAAGTTGTAATGTTAGCGTTTATTCCCCATCCGTGATGGCTTTTAAGCACTTTTCCAGATAAACCTTCTGTACCGCGGAGACAATACAGGTGTACAGCAGTTTTTTCTCGTCGGTGTTGTCCTCACCCATGACCTCAAAGGTATCCTTTAGGTCAAAGGTAAACAGAAGGAGATTTTCCAACTCATCGCAAAAGTAATCATAGGCTCTGGGCAGACCGTAGGTTCGCTGCTGCAGCTTGATGAAGCCGATGAGGGCATCGAGGGAAAGTACATTTTTGGCTACTGCGATAAAAAAGAGATAGGCGATCTGGTCACGGTAGTAGAGCTTTTTGACCGGATTGGGGATCAGATCCTTCTTCACATAGTTGCTGATCATGGAAGTGGTCAGCATGTTTTCCTGCAGAGGGAGAAGATACTCATTGATATATTTGGCCGTCTGTTCCAGATAAAGACCCACGGTGGGGATCTCCTGGTAGCGGGGAAGGCGAAAATCCTTGAAGGCCTCGGCGATCTGTTTTTTGGTTTCCAATTTCATGACTGTCTTTTTCCTTTGGAGCAAAATGTATGATTGCTATTATATTATATAAAATAAGGATTAATTTGTCAATTATTGAAACTTCGTCTTAAGATTTTCTTGACATTGATTGGCGGTGCTGATATGATGTTATCGGTTATCGAAAAACCCGAGATTAATGAGGTGTTAATATGAACTATAAAATCGTATCGGATTCATCTTCCAACATTCTGGCGATGGAGGATTCCCGTTTTGAGAGCGTACCCATGAAGATCATTGCAGAGAAGGAGTACGTGGATACTGCGTCACTGGATCTGGCCGGGATGGTTGAAGACTTGAAGAACCACAAGGGCAAATCCGGTTCATCCTGCCCCAATGTGGCAGAGTGGATGGATGCCTTTGGCGATGCGGATGTTGTGTTCGGCACCACCATTTCCCGCAATCTGTCGGGAAGCTATAATGCTGCTCATCAGGCGGCACAGCTGTATATGGAGAAACACCCCGGAAGGCTGGCGCTTATTTTGGATTCCATGTCCGCAGGTCCTCAGCAGGCGATGATCATTGATAAGTTGCGCGAGCTGATCTCACAGAAGCTGGATATTGAGACGATCAAAGAGAAAATTCTGGAGTATCGTAACCATACTCACATTCTGTTCTGTCTGGAGTCCTTGACCAATCTGGCCCGCAACGGCCGTGTGAGCCCCGCCGTGGCTAAGCTCTCCGGTGTTCTCGGTATCCGTGTGGTGGGCGACGCGAAGAATGGTCAGATTACTCCCGTACACAAGCCCCGCGGAGCAAAGAAGGCTACCATGGCGCTGGTGGAGATGCTCAAGGAGCGCGGTTTCTTTGACGGAGCACTCCTGCGTGTGGCACACTGTTTCGGTGAGGAGCCTGCGTTGGCTCTGAGAGATGCTGTTCTCAAAGAGTTTCCCAATACCCGCTTTGTATTGGAAAAGACCACCGCTCTGTGCAGTTTCTACGCAGAAGCAGGTGGCCTGATGATCGGTTTTGAGGGTGGTTTTAACACCAACAATCAAGTGACCGAGTTTTGATCGAAAGATTTTACATCAACCTCTGGTTTTTCCGCCGCCGATGGCGATGGTCACGCCGTGAATGTAGCCTGACCGCTCGCTGGCCAAAAATGCGGTGGTGTTTGCCACCTCGGACAGCTTTCCGTCCCGGCCCAGAGGAATAGAACTGGTATTGACATAGCCTTTGCGCAACTGCTCCACGGTGATCCCGCGGGTGTACGCAAGGGCTTTTTCATATGCGGGAGAACGAAGCGCGGTGGCCTCCATGATGCCGGGGGCAACGGCTACCACACGGATGCCTTTTCGTCCCAGTTCCTTGGCCCAGGAGCGGGTCAGTGAATTGATGGCACTCTTGGAAGCGGAGTATACGCTCTGACCCTCAGAGCCTTCCGGAGCACCCTCGGAGGACATATTGATAATGACACCCTTTCCCTGCTTTACCATCTGACGGGCAGCGGCCTGAGCGCAGAGAAAGACTCCCTTCACATTGACATTCATCACTCTGTCCCAAATCTCCTCGTCCAGCTCGTACTGATTTCCTTCATCCACCAGAAGGCGGGGGATACAGATGCCGGCGTTATTGACGATGACATCCACAGAACCGTAAGTGTCCACCACCTTGGCGATCATGGCATCCACACTATTTTTATCAGTCACATCGGTAATGACGTACTGAAACTGTCCGGTCTTCGCATCAAATTCAGGTGCGGTGGGTGCAATATCGCAGACGGTCACATTGGCACCGTCCACCAGAAATTCCGCTGCGATGGCGTAGCCGATCCCGGAAGCACCTCCGGTGACCACAACCGATTTTCCTTCAAGTCCTAACCATGAATTGTCCATATGATGGTCCTCCTGTGATAATCTGACTGTAAGGACAGTTTACCATGTCCGAAAGGAATTGTGTAAAGAAAATGAAAAAATCTGTAAAAATAACGTACTTGTTTTGAATTGGATTTCCGTACTTGACATGGGCAGTCAAACCAGTTATCTTAACCGTAGGAGTTTTTAATCAAATCATGTATGCGATGAAGAGGAAAGATGAGATGAATACAATTAAACTTGATAACAAAAACGTAAAGATGGTTGCTCATCGCGGCCTCAGTGGATTGGAAAAGGAAAACACCCATGCAGCATTTGTAGCAGCAGGAAACCGCAACTATTTTGGGATCGAGACGGATATCCATCGGACGCTGGACGGGGATTATATTGTGTTCCATGACGATTTAACCGGACGCGTGTGCATCGACAATATGGAAGTGGAAAAGACCACTACGGCTTGCCTGCGCAGTCTGCAGCTCACCGATATCGATGGCGTGAAGGGCAGAACTGACCTGGTGATGCCCACACTGGCTGAGTATATTCGTATCTGCAAGAAGTATGAAAAGGTTGCTGTGCTGGAATTGAAGAATGTGTTCAAGAGAGAGGATATCTTCAGGATCTGCGAGATCATTGAGGCGGAGGATTATCTGGACAAGGTAGTATTTATTTCCTTTAAGCTGGAAAACCTGATCTATCTTCGCCTGAAGCATCCCAATCAGGCGGCTCAGTATCTGGTCAACACCTACGGTGAAGGCCTGAAGGAGTTGCTTGTCAGCGAAAAGCTGGATCTGGACATCAGGCACACTGCTCTGACCAAGGAGATCATCGATGATCTTCATG
>JAFOFP010000239.1 GCA_017387285.1 Lachnospiraceae bacterium | reverse complement strand
CGTTCATCCTGAGCCAGGATCAAACTCTCATATTGAAATGTTTGTTTCCTGGATCCTCAAAAGCCTGCTGGCTTATAAAGAAAATCCATTTTACTTGGTTTTTGTTCTTCTGAACTTATTCTTAGAATCGTTCAGGGTTGGTCATGTTGTTCAGTTATCAAGGTTCGTTTTGTTGTTTGTGCGCCGTTCTCGCGGCGACTTGCATATAATATCACAGTGTTTTTCGTTTGTCAACAACTTTTTTCAACTTTTTTCGCATTTTTCTTTCAAAGGTTGTTTTTGTGCATATTTACTCTTTTCTCCCCATAAATCCGCTGTCTAGTCCTGTTTTGTCCGCATTTTTTGTGCGTTATGCCAAAAAACGCAATATTTCTTTCCAAACATGATATGAGCGGGATCATTTTATCCCGCTCATATCTTCTCCTCATTTTTTTCTTGTCTCGACATCCAGTTCGAACCAAAACGTAACCCCATCTTCCCGGTTGTAAACGCCAAAATTCTGTCCATGAGCCTCCATCACCGCTTTGACGATGGAAAGCCCGATGCCGTTCCCTCCGTACTCTCTGGTCCGTGCCTTATCCACTTTGTAGAACCGATGCCATATTTTTTCCATTTCCTCAACCGGTATCTGCTGTCCGGAATTGCTTACGCAAACGCGAACCAGTCCGTCTCCGAGAATCGTCTCCACCGTAATCCGACGTTCCCCTTCCACATGGTTCAGTGCATTGCTGAGATAATTGCGCAGCACCTCCTCGATTCGGAGTTCATCTGCCCACACATAAATCGGCCCACCTACCCTCAGTTCCAGCTCCACCTTTTTTTGCTGAAACATAATCTGATAGGAGGAAAGCACTCCTCTGATCATTTCACCAAGGTCAAAACGCTCCATCGGCTGTTCCTGCCCAAACTCAATCTCGTTGAGGGTCAGCATCCGTCTGACCAGGATATTCATTTTGGCCGCCTCATCCGCGATCACCTCACAATACCATCCGCGGCTTTCCGGATCCTCGCTGATCCCGTCACGAAGTCCCTCCGCATAACCTTGAATCAGGGCAATCGGCGTCTTTAATTCGTGAGAGAGACCGGCCAAAAACTCCCGGCGCATATTCTCCTGCTCTTCCTTCTTTTTAATATCCCGCATCAGTTTCAGATTGGCCGACTTCAACTCCCCTATGGTATTCTCCAGCTGTTCGGAAAGATGATTCATGTTATTCCCCAGTTCCCCGATCTCATCCCGATTGTCCCCGCGATAACGAACCGAAAAATCCAACCCCGCCATTTTTCTGGCAATTCCGGACAATTCCGTGATAGGGCGACTCATCTGACCGGTAAGAAAATAAGCGATCACAGTCCCCAAGAGTAATGTCACTGCCGCCGTCATCAGGTTAAAGCGATTAGACAGCAGTATGTTTTCCTTCATATTCTGTAAAGGAGTCCGCATGATAATAAAGTATTCCCGATCCGAGGTAGTTCCGAAGCTTTCCAGAAACTCAGATCGCAGCACACTGTCATACGCCTGACAGACATAGTGGTTTTCATCTTTGTGGATCACATTTTCCGGGGAATAACGATATCCATATAGATATGCATAAATCAGTTCCCTCAGCTCCAGCTGATTTCCACGGCAAAATACACTGCGGGGAATGATCCCTTCATCCAGAATCAACAGATCCAAATTAGCATTTTCACAATACAAACGAAGGGAAAGCTCAGCATTTGTATCCAGTGCCTTTCCATCCCCCAAATGATCCTCAATCAACCGATACATGTCACGAATCGTATTTTCTTTATTCCGAAAATAGTAGGTTTCAAAGCAGCAAAGATTGAGCAATATACTTCCCGCAATGGTGGAAATGATCAATCCGGCCACCATCAATGCATATCGAATTCGGATAGAATATTTCATTTGCTCACCTCAAATTTATACCCCATTCCCCAGATCGTATGGATATAATCGCCCTTTTCTCCCAGCTTGCTGCGCAATTTTTTTACGTGAGTATCGATGGTTCTGGCATCCCCAAAGTAATCATAATTCCACACTCCATTGAGAATACGTTCTCTGGACAATGCAATCCCGGCATTCTCCATAAAATAGCTCAGCAATTCAAACTCTTTAAAGCTCAATTCCAGCAGCTGCCCGTCAATTTTCACCTCATGAGCGGTTTTATCCAGTACAATCCCTCCGGACTCAACCAACTCCCGCCTTCCACCGCCACTCCTTCGCAGCAGAGCCTCCACTCTGGCAACCAGAATCCCGGGACTGAAGGGTTTTGTAATATACTCATCCGCTCCCACGTCAAAGCCACGCAGCTCATCCCGCTCCGAATCCCTGGCTGTCAACATGACAATAGGAACCTGAGAATACTCCCGAATTGCAGCAGCAGCCTGATATCCATCCATCAAAGGCATCATCACATCCAGGATAACCAAATGAATATCTCGATTTTCGAAGAATATTTCTACTGCCTGCTCTCCATTTTCCGCTTCCAGCACTCCATACCCACGCTTCACCAGAAAATCCTTCACCAATTTGCGCATTCTGATCTCATCATCTACCACCAAAATATTAATCGATCCCATCTTGCTCCTCCGTTTCCGGGTCTTTGAATCATATGGCTCTGTTCCATGGTTCTATTCTACCAAAAACCCGCTGATTTTTCCATAGAAGCCGGACGTTTCACGCAAATTTCATATTTTCAGCTTTTGGCCCAATCAATAACACAGTAAAAACGCTCCAACACTGTCTTTGCCGTTTCCGGATCAAGCTTTTTCAACTCGCTCAACACCTTCATGTACTTTAGTCTATCCTCTTCCCCCCGCACATTCATCATTTCCAATCGTTTCTTTTCTATTTCATACCTTTGCACTGCCTCCTCGAAGGCCGCAATGGTCGATGCCCTGGCTTTTCTTTTCCCTTTTTCCAATGTCCCGATATAGTTCACTGAAATACCGATCAACTCTGCCAATTGTTTCTGGGTCATAAAATGATCTTTTCTATATTGCTTTACTCTCATAGGAAAAGCCTCATTCATCGCATATCCCTATCCTTAACCCCTACTTTTGTCCACTCTAATATCCGAAAAAATATGTCTATCACTTCTGCTCTTCGCTTTTCATCCAGCTCACAAAGACGTTTCCACAATAGCTCATCCATTTCCTCATGCCGCAAATCTGTTTTATCATTCAGCCTCATCCTCTGATTCCCATTGATTCCTGACAATCGTGCGAATGCCGCTTCCGTGGACGCCCTCGGTTTCTTGATTCCTCGCTCCAAAACGCCCACGTGATTGGTGGAGATCCCCAACAAAGAGGCCATCTTTTGCTGCGTCAGCAAATGTTCTTTTCTAAATCGCCGCAATTGATTCCCGAAGGTTTCCGTTTCTCTCTCCATTTTGGCCCTCCCTGTTTTCTGTCTTCCTCCCATTTCACCGCACCACTTTATAGTTGTCTATCTCTCTAGTATCTTAGTTTGTTATAGCATAAAAATATGGTATGTCTTTTTCTGTTTCATCATAAGACATACCATATTTTTTAGATTAATCCAGTTCGTTCACTGCCTTTTTGATCCGCTCGCGCTGTTCATCTGACAGCTGCGCCGTCTCACAAAGCATGGATACCGCCTTCTCCAACGATCCGCTGTACCAAAACTGCAGATAGTCTTTTGCTCTGGATCGCTTATACTCATCCTCCATAACCAGCGGACGATAATATACATTTCTGCCTTCCTGTCGTCCCTCAATGTACCCCTTATCTCTCAATCGGAGAATAAATGTGCTGGCAGTGGTCCGTTTCATCAGTTTCCCATAGATGTCTGCTACATTATCAATGATCTCCTGAACAGAAATCTCCCCGTTTGCATCCCATATGGTTTTCATCACCATGGTTTCACAGTCAGTCAACTCTTTATAGTACATTACTCCTCACCTCCGGATCTGTCCCTATGGCTCAATCGTACCTTTTTTCGCTCTGTTTGTCAATCAAATTCCCAAAGCTTTGTGTATCGTCTTTAAAGGGACGCCAGCTTTGTCAGTTCCTCTGCCTTCACCCCACAACCGTGCCACCCTACTACCAATCGCTTGTCCGGAACAATCAGCAGCATCTGACCCAGCATACCACCTTTTCCGTATGATGAGCCAAATCCGGTAGGTTTCAACTCATATCTCCGTTCCAAAGCGGTCTTTACCCACTGCTCTGAGACGATGGACTGTCCCTTCCACTTTCCGCCATTCATATACACAGCACCCAGTTTCACCATATCATCGGTGCGAATGTATAGCCCGGTAGCACCCAAAACATGTCCCATAGGGCAATGACTCCACGCTACCTCCCGGAATGCCAGCGGAGCAAACAGTCTCTTCCAAAGAAAATTGTCCAGAGACTCTCCAGCTCTCCTTTCTACAATCCGCGCCAGAATATAATAAGCCGCATCCGTATAGACGTACTCTGTTCCGGGATCGCACTCCATCTGCTGCCCGAAGGTATAGGACAGATAATCCGTGCCAAATCCCAGGGAATCCTTCGCATCGATATCCAAAAAGTTCTTTGGCAGCCCAATTTTATGGGTCAATGTCATGTCCACCGTCACCTGATGCCAGCGTTCATCGCCCACTGCAGTATACTCCCCATCGAGAATATCGGTAATTTTCTCCTCCAGATCCAGCACCCCGTCATCCACCAGCATACCAATCGCTGTCATGGTGTAGGCTTTTGCCACCGAATAGGAATTCATACATGCATTCATCTGACGCAGATCGATCTGGGTCGTCTCCTCCGTATCGCCGTCCAACGCTGCGATCCGGTACACAGAATAGTTGTTTTCTTCACTGCATGCCGCAAGCTGCTTTAAAATATCGTTCATCATTATTTCAGTTTTTCTCCACATTTAGGGCAATAGATCAACTGTGCAGAAACTACATTCCTGCACACGGGGCATACACGCTCAACAAGCTCCTGATCCGCCTCCTCTGCTGACTCCTCAACGTCATCATCCAACTCAGGCTCAACCGTTTCCACATCAGACTCATCCATCTCCACGTCCTCCGCTTCCTCTGTATCCTCCGCACATTTCAGATTGGTAATATTGAGTTTAGCCTCGGTGATCGCAGCAAAATAGGAAGCCATCTCCTCATCGGCCTCAATGCCGCTCTTTTCATACACATACATACCCAGCTGACGATATGCCGCACGAAGTTTTTTCTCCTCCTGCGCAATCTGCAGGCTGACCTTCGCAGACTCAGTCAGCTCCTTCGCCTTCTCACTGATCACTTTACCGGTAGATGCCAGTTTATCGGTCAATTCATCCAAAAAATCATGATCAAAAAATGCCATGGTAAATCCCCCTTTAACCGTTTTTTTCATTATAAAAGAGCTGTCAGACGTTGTCAAGCCGCTGTTTCAAATACCCTGCAACGTACTTTCCGGTATAGGATGACGGATGTCCTGCCACCTCTTCTGGCGTTCCGACGGTTACCACCGTACCTCCGCCGTCACCGCCCTCAGGTCCCATATCAATCAGATAGTCCGCCGTCTTGATCACATCCAGATTATGCTCAATGACCACCACTGTATTCCCGCCTCCGGCCAGTCGTTTCAAAATATCCACCAGCTTATGGACGTCGGCAAAATGCAGGCCGGTAGTCGGCTCATCCAAAATATAAATGGTCTTCCCCGTATCCCGTTTGCTCAGTTCGGTAGCCAATTTGATCCTCTGTGCCTCACCGCCGGACAAGGTGGTGGACGGCTGTCCCAGTTTAAGGTAAGACAAGCCTACTTCGTGGAGTGTCTCTATTTTTCTGCGGATAGAAGGAACATTTTCAAAAAAGGTCAAAGCCTCCTCCACCGTCATCTCCAACACATCCGCAATGCTTTTTCCTTTATATTTAATATCCAGAGTCTCACGATTATACCGCTTCCCCTTACACACTTCACAGGGAACGTAAATATCCGGCAGGAAATGCATCTCGATCTTCAATATACCATCACCGCTGCAGGCCTCACACCGACCACCCTTGACATTGAAACTAAAACGGCCCTTCTGATAGCCTCTGGCTTTTGCCTCCGATGTGGATGCAAACAGGTCCCGGATCATATCAAACACTCCGGTGTAAGTAGCCGGATTTGACCGGGGTGTTCTGCCGATAGGTGACTGATCAATGGCGATCACCTTATCCAACTGTTCTATCCCCTCGATGTCCCGATGTTTTCCCGGAATGGTTCTGGCCCGATTCAGATCTCTCGCCAGACGTTTGTACAGGATCTCATTGACCAGTGAGCTTTTACCCGAACCGGACACACCGGTCACGCAGGTAAACACCCCCAACGGAATCTTGACATCGATGTTTTTCAGATTATTTTCCGCAGCACCTCTCACGGTCAGCCATCCTGCAGGCTCCCGTCTGATCTCCGGCACCGGAATGGTTATCCGGCCGCTCAAATATGCTCCGGTAATGGACTCGGGGCAGGCCATGATCTCCTCGGCTGTACCGGTGGCCACCACATTTCCCCCATGTTCTCCTGCATAGGGTCCGATATCCACAATATAATCAGCCGCCCGCATGGTATCCTCATCGTGCTCCACCACGATCACACTGTTTCCAAGGTCACGAAGATGGCACAGAGTACCCAGCAACTTATCATTATCTCTCTGATGAAGACCTATACTGGGCTCATCCAGAATGTAGGCAACTCCCACCAAGCCCGATCCGATCTGTGTCGCCAGTCTAATCCGCTGAGCCTCTCCTCCAGACAGGGTACCGGTGGATCTGGACAGTGACAGATAATTCAAGCCCACGTTCATCAAAAACTGGACTCGCGCGCGGATTTCTTTTAAAATCTGTCCGCCGATGGCCTCCTGTCTGGTCGTCAGCTCCATGGTCCGAAGGAAATCGTGAAGATCAGAGACCGACATGGACGTGATCTCTGCAATATTTTTACCGCAGACCGTAACCGCCAGCGATGAAGGTTTCAACCGCTGTCCATGACAGACGCGACAGGGTGTAATGCTCATAAAACTCTCATACTCTGCTCTCATCGTCTCCGATGCAGTCTCGCGGTAACGACGCTCCACATTTCGCACCAGTCCCTCGAACGCCACATCGTATACGCCCTGGCCTCTCTGACTGCGGTAATGTACCTTCACTTCATGGCCGCCGGTACCGTTGATCAGGATATCCTGCACCTTCGGGGGATAATCCTCAAACGGCGTGGACAGATCAAATCCATACTCTCCGGACAATCCATCCAGAATCGCGTAGGTAAAACTCTTTTTGTCGGTGCAGGACTGCCATCCGGTCACTGCGATGGCTCCTTCCTCGATGGACAGTCTCTTGTCCGGGATCATCAGGTCCACATCGAACTCCATTTTGTAGCCCAGACCTGTACACTCGGGACAGGCACCAAACGGATTATTGAAAGAAAAGCTTCTGGGCTCGATCTCATCCACACTGATACCGCAATCGGGGCAGGAAAAACTCTGGCTGAACCAGATCGGTTCACCGCCTATGACATCCACCAGCACAAGGCCGTCTGCCAGCTGCAGCACCGTCTCCAACGAATCCGTCAACCGCTTCTCGATCCCCTCGCGCACCACCAGACGATCCACAATGATCTCAATATCATGCTTCTTATTTTTATCCAGTTTTATCTCCTCAGTCAGCTCGTACTGGCTGCCGTCTACCCGGACACGGACGTATCCGCTGCGTCTGGCCTGCTCAAACAGCTTTACATGCTCACCCTTACGGCCGCGCACCACCGGGGCCAACAGCTGGATCCTGGTTCGCTCCGGAAGCTCCATGACCTGATCCACCAT
>JAFOFP010000034.1 GCA_017387285.1 Lachnospiraceae bacterium | reverse complement strand
AGAGATGGGGCGATGAAGCATGAAATGCTATGAGACGGTATGGGAGATTTTTAATCAATGTGCAAATAATCAGATGCGAGACGTCTTTTTTGACGAGATCGAGATCGATGACCCAGAGACGTTTATTCAGCATAAATTCAAGGATAAATGTCTGACCTATGAAAAGGAAATTTTGGCAGACGGGACACTGATTTTTCATATTGATGCCTCCGGTATCAGACAGAGATATACCTTTACAGAACTTTAAATATAGGAACGATTTTATACGTCTGACCAGCGATAGGGCGTAAATATATATGTGCATCAGCACAGAAAGAGGATTTTATGGAAAAGTACATGATGGCCATTGACCAGGGAACCACATCCAGCCGTGCGATCATTTTTGATCAGCATACCAGGATCATTGCCAGTTCCCAGAAGGAGTTTACCCAGTACTTCCCTCAGGCCGGCTGGGTGGAGCACGATGCCAATGAGATTTGGATTTCCGTGCTCTATGTCATGATGGATGTGATGACCAAAGCTCAGATCAAGCCTGAGCAGATCGCGGGTATCGGTATTACCAATCAGCGTGAGACCGCTATCGTTTGGGATAAGAACACCGGTGTCCCTGTGTACAATGCAATTGTATGGCAGTCCAGACAGACCGCAGGGATTTGTGATCAGCTGAAGGCGGAGGGTTACAGCGACATGGTGAAGAGCAAGACCGGTCTGCTGATCGATCCTTATTTCTCCGGAACCAAGGTGAAGTGGATCCTGGACAATGTATCCGAAGCAAGAGAGCGGGCTGAGCGAGGCGAACTGATTTTTGGTACCATTGATACCTGGTTGATCTGGAAGCTGTCCGGAGGGACCGTACATGTGACCGACTATTCCAATGCTTCCCGTACTCTGATGTACAATATTTATGATCTTTGCTGGGATGAAGAGCTGCTGAAAATGCTGGATGTACCCAGATCCATGCTCCCCGAGGTAAGACCTTCTTCCTGTATCTACGGATATACGGCACCTTATCATTTCTACGGTCAGAGGGTTCCCATCGCAGGTGTTGCCGGTGACCAGCAGGCTGCTCTGTTCGGTCAGGCTTGTTTTGAGCCCGGTATGGCGAAGAATACCTACGGAACCGGCTGCTTTATGCTGATGAACACCGGGGAAAAGCCTGTGGAGTCCAAGCACGGTATGGTTACCACCATTGCATGGGGACTGGACGGCAAGGTAGAGTACGCTCTGGAGGGAAGTATTTTCGTGGCAGGAAGTGCCATCCAGTGGCTGCGCGACGGTATGCAGATGGTGCAGACTGCGCCCGAGAGTGAGGATATTGCAGAGACGGTTCCGGATAGCAACGGTGTATATGTAGTGCCTGCTTTCGTCGGTCTGGGAGCTCCTTATTGGGACGACCGTGCCCGCGGCGCTGTGTTTGGATTGACCCGCGGCGTGACCAAGGCTCACTTTGTCCGTGCCACACTGGAGTCTCTGGCATACCAGAGTAAGGATATTATTCTTTCCATGATGAAGGACAGCGGTATCCAGCTTCAGAAACTGAAGGTAGATGGCGGCGCAGTTAAAAATAATCTGCTGATGCAGTTCCAGAGTGATATCCTGGGCGTTCCCGTGGAGCGTCCCGTGGTAAATGAGACCACGGCATTGGGAGCTGCTTATCTGGCAGGTTTGGCTGTTGGCTACTGGAAGGATAAGAGCGAGGTAATCAAGAATTACCAGATTGACCGCACCTTTACACCGGAAATGGAGCAGGCAAGGAGAGAAAAACTGTATGCAGGCTGGCTGCAGGCGGTGAAGGCTACCTGTGATTACCATCCGGTTGACTGAGTTGGTTTTGACTGAAAATAAATTGAAACATAAAAGGATAAGCTGCGCCGAAGTCCCCGGAGATTTCGGCGCAGTTTCTATGTTTTATAGGAAATTCTGTTTCTGTAAAGAAAAAACTTTGCGGGATTCTTTGCTCTAAACAGAAAATGGAATCGGAGGGAAGAAAAACTTTCGAAAATCAGTTCGGCAGGGCTTGCGAAAACTGTTCCTGCGGTGTATAGTAATACATAGTTGTCCGGGCAAAGATGTTACGGCAAATGGAAAATAGTACCGCGTGAGCGGCAGATGGGAGAATTGATGATCATGGCAAATAATATTAAGCATGTGATTGCGGTGTCCAGTGGAAAGGGCGGCGTTGGCAAGTCCTTCGTTTCCGGTATGCTGGCGGTTGCATTATCTAAACAGGGCTATAAGGTGGGTATTCTTGACGCGGATTTGACCGGTCCGTCTATTCCTAAGATGTTCGGAGTGAAGGATGGGTTGATGATGGATGGAAATCAGAATCTGGTTCCTCCGGTAACCAAGGGTGGGATTAAAATGATCTCTGTAAATTTCCTGCTGTCTGATGAGACCAATCCGGTCATCTGGAGAGGCCCGATTCTTGGAAAGATGATCAAGCAGTTCTGGGAGAATGTTCTCTGGGAGGAGTTGGATTATCTGGTGATCGATATGCCTCCGGGAACCGGAGATGTACCCTTGACCGTATATCAGTCGATTCCCATTGATGGTGCGGTGATCGTGACCACACCCCAGGATCTGGTAAAGATGATCGTGGCGAAGTCTGTCAATATGGCAGTGAAGATGAGCATTCCGATTTATGGACTGGTTGAGAACTATAGCTATATGGAGTGCCCTGATTGTGGAAAGAAGCTGTATCCTTTCGGTGAGAGTAAGCTGGAGGAGATCGCAGCGGAGCTGGGACTGGGCATTTTGATGAGACTGCCCATCAACCCTGACTGGGCAAAACTGGCGGATCAGGGTCGTTTTGAGGAACTGGATGTGGAAGCGATCGGTGTGAAGACCGAAGTGTTTGAGATGGTATAATATATGATTCAAATGACGGATAACCAGGTGCGGACTTCGGTCCGTCACCTGGTAGAATTTATCTTAAGGGGCGGAGATATCGATAATCGCCGCGGCAGCGGAAAAGATGTGGAGGCCATGCAGGCAGGTGCCAGACTGCACCGAAAAATCCAAAAGGAGATGGATGGCAGCTATGCGGCGGAGGTGATACTGAAAGGTACATTTACGGTGGGAGAGGTGCAGATCTGCCTGGAAGGCAGAGCGGATGGCATCATTACCACCTTAGAGGGCGTGACCATCGATGAGATCAAGGGGATTTATGCCGATGTGAATCGCCTGGAGGCTCCTGTGCCGGTCCATCGGGCTCAGGCTATGTGTTATGCTTATCTGTATGCCTCGCAGCAAGGATTGGACAAAATCTCTGTCCGCATGACCTATGCGACCCTTGAGACGGAGAATATCCGTTATTTTTATGAAGATTTCACGTTGGAAGAGCTGACGACCTGGTTTGAGGCAGTGATCAACGAATACGGGAAATGGATGAATTTTCTGTATCATCATCGGATCAGACGTAATCAGACCATTGTGAGGGCAGAATTTCCCTTTGCGTATCGAACCGGCCAGAAAAAACTGGCGGCCAGTGTGTATAAAACCATTGAGGCGAAAAATCGCCTGTTTGTGCAGGCGCCTACCGGCATCGGAAAAACCATGTCGGTGATTTATCCGGCAGTGAAGGCGCTGGGGGAAGGGAAAGGCGAACGGATTTTTTATCTGACAGCTAAAACCATCACGAGGACAGCTGCCGAGGAAGCGTTCCGCATATTGCAGGATCGCGGGCTGTTTTTTTCGACCATCACCCTGACGGCAAAGGAAAAATTGTGCCCGATGGAAAAATGTGACTGCAATCCTGAGGTTTGTCCCAGAGCAAAAGGACATTTTGACCGGGTAAATGATGCGGTCTTTGATCTGATCGGAAAGAAAGAGCGGATCAGCCGGGAGGATGTGCTGGAGTATGCAGAAAAATATCAGGTCTGCCCCCATGAATTCGATCTGGATCTCAGCGATTGGGTAGATGGGATCATTTGTGACTATAATTATGCGTTTGATCCAAATGTTCGTCTGAAACGGGATTTTGCTGACGGAATCAGTGCTGAACATATTTTCCTGGTGGATGAGGCTCACAATCTGGTGGAGCGGGCCAGAGAGATGTATTCCGCAGAGATCCGAAAAGAAGATTTTCTGGCGGTGATGAAACTGGTGAAGCCTTACAGCAAGAAATTGGAGAGCAAGCTGTCCAGATGTAATCGTCTGATGCTGGAATTGAAGCGGGAATGCGAAGATTGGAAGCTTGTGGAGAGTGTGGATCATCTTGCACTGGCCATTGAGGGGGCATTGGGAGCTATTGAGGATTTTGAGGAGGAGACTCCTCACTTTGGCAGTCAGGAACAGCTTAGCGATCTGTATCTGGGATTGCGGCACTTTATGAATATGTATGTTTGTCTGGATGAGTGTTATCGGATATACACGGAACATTGCGCTGAGGGATTTAAACTGAAGCTGTTTTGTGTTAATCCGGTGAATAATCTGGAGGAATGTCTGAAAAAAGCGACGGCGACGGTATTTTTCTCTGCCACATTGCTCCCCATTCAGTATTACCGCACCCTGCTCAGTGATCGAAAAGAGGATTACACGGTTTATCTGGATTCTCCATTTCCGGAGGAGCATCGTCTGCTGGCCATTGGCAGGGATGTGACCAGCCGTTATACGCGACGAAATCCCGATGAATTCAGACGGATCGCCGATTATATTCGGACCATGGTACAGGGAAAAAAAGGGAATTATCTGGCATTTTTTCCTTCTTATCGATATTTAAATGAAGTTTTGGATATTTTAGAGTGTAATTTTCCGGCGGAAATCGTGGCGCAAACGCCCGGGATGAGCGAGAATGAAAAAGAGGCCTTTCTGGAACGTTTTTCCGATGAACGGGAGGATTCCCTTCTGGGACTCTGTGTGATGGGAGGGATTTTCTCGGAAGGGATTGATCTGACCGGAGATCGCCTTATCGGTGTGGCGGTGGTGGGAACCGGACTTCCGCAGGTTTGTACCGAGCGGGAGATTCTGAAACAATATTTTGACGAGACCTTGGGAGAGGGATTTGCCTATGCATATCAGTACCCGGGAATGAATAAGGTCCTTCAGGCTGCCGGACGGGTGATCCGGACAGAGAAGGACCGTGGAGTGATCTTATTATTGGATGATCGTTTTATGAGGGAGGACTACCAGAAACTGTTCCCCAGAGAGTGGACGAAGTATGCAGCCGTCCGTGAGGATGGCTTTGGGGAACCGCTGTCAATGTTCTGGAACGGAGATGCTCTCTTTTAAAAGATCAAGGAAGCGTTTTGCGGCCGCGGACAGTGGAGTGTTTTCATTGTACGCGGTCACGATTTTTCTCTCGGGCATTTCTTCACGGATCGGGATACAGTACAGATCGGGATCGTCCGTGGGGACACAATAGTCCGGAATATAGGCAACGCCCAAACCGATGCGGGCTAAGTCCACCAACAGGTCATTGCTGTTTAACTCGATCTCAGGGATCAGCTCTACCTGGTGCTGGCGGAACAGGTGCATGAGGGAATCGCCGGAGACGCTCTTTCTGTCCAACATCAAAATCGGATATTCGGACAGCTCTTTCAGGGAAATCGGTTGGTCCGGACAGGGGAAAAACCGCCGGTTGGCCAGGAAAACATCCCGGAATGGGCGCAAAGGGGTCAAGGTGGAGAGGCCGAACAGGGGAGGGTTTGGATAATTGGTGACGATAAGTTCAACGCTGCCCTGTTCCAGCAAGGCACCGCAGGCCTGAGACGACCGGTTGGTGATCTTCAAATGAACCTGAGGATACAGATGGTGAAATTTGTTTAAATAAGGGACAAGGAAATAACGGCACAGAGTATCGCTGGCACCGATGCGGAGCTGACCGCTTTCCAGTGAATTTACTTCCAACAGCTGTCCTTCACCGCGGAGAATCAGATTGACTGCCGGCTCAATGTGCTGAAGCAGGAGTTCACCTTCCGGAGTGAGGGAAACTTTTTTTGTGCTGCGGACAAAAAGCTGCTGATTCAGCCGCTTTTCCAGCATTTTAATGGACTGGCTGACTGCAGACTGGGAAATATATAATCGCTTGGATGCCTCAGAAAAACTGAGGGTGGTGGCAACATAGTAGAACACTTTGTAAAATTCGAAATTGATGTCGGACATAATCACTCCCTCCGGATATGAACCGGATAAAACCTATTATTTTTAATGTAATCTAATTAACTTATAAACACTCCTAATAGTATAGCTTTGTTTGGACAAAATAGCAAGGGGAAAATTGCATTTGAAGAAAAATAGTATATCAAACAGATGTTCGATAAAAGTGCTGGACAAATGGGAGAATATGGAGTATACTTGCAGTGCAGAGTGCAGAAAGGATCGAGACAAAACCATGGCAGAGAAACAGTATATTAAGATCCGCGGAGCGAATGAACATAATCTTAAAGGATTGTCAGTGGATATTCCACGGAATCAGCTGGTCGTATTGACAGGGCTCAGCGGTTCGGGAAAATCTTCCTTGGCATTTGATACCATATACGCAGAGGGACAGAGACGCTACATGGAGTCTCTATCCTCCTATGCCCGGATGTTTTTGGGGCAGATGGAAAAACCGGATGTGGAGAGTATAGAGGGGTTGTCTCCTGCCATTTCCATTGATCAGAAGTCTACGAACCGCAACCCCAGATCCACCGTGGGTACAGTCACGGAGATTTATGACTACTTCCGTCTTCTGTATGCCCGGATCGGTATTCCGCACTGCCCTAAGTGTGGGAAAGAGATCAAAAAACAGTCGGTTGATCAGATGGTGGATCAGGTCATGGAGCTTCCGGAGCGAACCAGGATCCAGCTGTTGGCCCCGGTGGTGCGCGGCCGTAAGGGTGAGCATGTAAAGCTGTTTGAGCAGGCCAGACGCAGCGGATATGTCCGTGTCCGGGTAGACGGCAGCCAGTACGAGCTGACTGAGGAGATAAAACTGGATAAGAATAAGAAGCATGATATTGAGATCATTGTGGATCGTCTGGTGGTGCGTGAGGGGATTGAGAAGCGGTTGACGGATTCGTTGGAGACGGTGCTGCAGCTGGCAGACGGCCTTGCGCTGGTGGATGTCATAGACGGTGAACCGATCTGGTTCAGCCAGAGTTTTTCCTGCCCCGATTGCGGTATCAGTGTGGATGAGATCGAGCCCAGAAGCTTTTCTTTCAATAATCCGTT
>JAFOFP010000238.1 GCA_017387285.1 Lachnospiraceae bacterium | reverse complement strand
TTCACCAATATTCCTCTGGCAGACGCCCCGCCGATGCCGCCAAAAAAGGACAGCGGGATCGAAATCACCAGGGCACAGGGACAGCTGATAACCAAAAAGGTCAGTCCTCTGGTGATCCAATCTCCCCAGCCTGCCGGCTGACGGAGGATCAGCAGGCAAAACAGCGGTGGCAGCACCGCCAATGCAAGTGCGGCATAGCACACAAAGGGCGTGTAATACTTAGCAAAGCGGGTGATAAAATTCTCCGATTTTGACTTTTTCATAGCTGAGTTTTCCACCAGCTCCAGCACCTTGGACACGGTGGACTCTCCGAACTCCCTGGTGGTTCTCACCTTCAGCAGTCCGGTCATATTGATACAGCCGCTGATGATCTCATCTCCAGCCGACACATCTCTGGGAATGCTTTCTCCCGTCAATGCACTGGTATTTAAGCTGGATGTACCTTCCTCCACAATACCGTCTATGGGAACCTTCTCCCCGGGAAGTACCAGGATCACCATGCCGATCTCCACGTCATCGGGATCCACCTGCTCCATACCGTCTTCCGTCTCAATATTGGCATAGTCAGGACTGATATCCATCAGTGCGCTGATGCTCCTGCGGCTTTTCCCCACGGCACAGCTCTGGAACAGCTCACCGACCTGATAAAACAGCATAACCGCCACACCCTCCCGGTAGTCCCCCAGAAGGACTGCGCCGACAGTAGCTACCGCCATCAGAAAGTTCTCATCGAAGATTTCCCCGTGAAGAATGCCCAAAACAGCCTTGCGCAGGATATCATATCCCACCACAAAATAGGGAATCAGGTACAACAGTCCCCAATACCCCTCCACACCGACGATCATCAACACAGCCATCAGTACAGCGGCTGCAATGATCCGGTAAAGCATGATTTTCTGTTTACGGTTCATCTCCCGCTCCTATCACCCAAAGAAGATCTCGCAATCGGACTCAACCTTCTTACAAGCCTTCAGTACCTCAGGCATCACCACTGCAGGATCAGCACCTTCCGCAAACTCCACCTTCATTTTCTGGGTCATAAAGGATACGGTGGCATCTGCCACACCTGCAGTCTTCTTCGCTGCATCCTCCATTTTAGAGGCACATACTGCACAGTCTACTTCGATCTTGTAGGTTTTCTTCATGTTAATTCTCCTCATCTGATTCACTTTATCATTTAAACAATCTTTTGAATGTTCAATTAAAAGATACTGCTGTCGGATAATTTTGTCAAGCGTAAATTCTCCGTTTTCACCATTTCTTTTTCTTTCCTATTTCCGGTAAACTGGTCAAGCCAACGTTCATATCATGATATTGTAAACACCTTTTGGAGGTTATTCTTATGAGTGATTTGGCTGCTACTAACTGTGGAAACGGCTGCGGAATGAATTTTGGAGGCGGCAACAACAGTTGCCTTTGGATCATCCTGATCCTGCTCTTCTGCGGCGGCGGCATCGGTTCTTCCAACGACGGCTGTGGCTGCGGTTCCGGATGGGGCGACAATAGCTGTCTCTGGATCATCCTGATCCTGCTCTTCTGCGGCGGATGCGGTTCCGGCAACAACGCAGGTAACTGGGGCGGATGCGGCTGTGCAAACAACCGTGACAACTGTGGCTGCTGCTGATAAAATTCTCCATCCTGCCATCTGAACCTCTTAAGGGAGCCTTGCCGGGGTTAACCGACAGGGCTCCCTGTTTCGTTTTCCTCCCTCCCGTCCCTTCCGTCTCCGTCGTTTTTCTCTGTCTGCCTGTCGCCATGAGAATTCTCCGCCTTTCTTCTCATGCACATCTCATCTATTTCATAGACAGAATTCTCGTCGATGATCAGTCTCCGTCCCATTTTATTTCCATTTAATTCCTCCGGATAGGCTCACTACCATTTTATGATCCGAATACCTTCCCTGATCATTTTTTCATAGTTTCCTCTCCCTTTGCATAGGATGAAGAGAGGACATAAAAAAGGATCTGCCATGGGACAACTGGAAAACTGGAAAATGACTCCCCTAGATAGCCTTCTTTGCAGTAACCAACTGCAGATCCTCAAATCCCTTGTTTTTTTCTTTCCGCCGTCCAGACAGCGACAGATGATCTTTCTGGTCAAACTGATGGAGCTGCGGCAATGTCTCTCCCTCCCCTTATCCCCCATGTCCATCGCCGATCCATCTCACCGTCTCAAGGACAGCCCGGCCATTTTCGAATCCATCTTTCCCTACTGCGACCGTGAAAAGCAACAATTTTTCCAGCAAATGCAGCAGGCTTTCCAAATGATGAATACCGTGCAACAGTTCTCGGCTCCGGGAATGTTTGAACAATTCAGCGACCTTATGGGCAGTGATAAGTCCTCCTCCATGTTCTCCTCTGTGATGACACCGGATCAGCAGGCTCTGGTGGCTCAGTATGAAGCAATGTTAGATGAACTGTAAACTATAATAAAAGAAAGTTGAGGAAACTCCTATGCATTCAACCTCCTGGAAGGAACATCCCGCATTAAAGCACATGGATACCCAGAAATTAAAATGGCTGGAAAAGCTGGCTGAACAGACTTCCGTTCAGAAACCGGAGAACCTTCTTCCCTTTCTCCTGGCAGTCAATTCTCATGCCCAGAAAAAAGGAATCCGGTTCACCGATGAAGAAACCGATGTGATCCTCTGCGTCTTAAAAGAAAATATGACCCCTGAGGAACAAAACCGGGTGGACTCCATGCGAAAAATGCTGGCCGGTATCATCAAAAAATAAACTGGCCTTGTGAAAAGTTTTATTTTTGGATATTTATTCCATGCCAGAATACAGTATAGTAAAATTACAATTTTCACATTACATGATTTCAAAGAACATGTACATCATAAAGGATAAACGATTAGGAGAGATAATCATGGCATACCCCAGAGTACTTACCATCCAGGATATTTCCTGTGTAGGGCAGTGTTCACTCACCGTTGCCCTTCCTATTATTGCAGCCTGCGGCGTGGAGACCTGCGTTCTCCCCTCTGCCGTTCTGTCTACCCACACCGGCGGTTTCTCCGGATACACCTTCCGGGATCTGACTGACGATATGCCGGCCATCAAAAACCACTGGATGAAGGAAGGCATCCGTTTTGATGCCATCTATACCGGATACCTGGGAAGCACCAGACAAATCGACCATGTGTCAGATATTTTTGAAGCGGTAGGCAGGGAAAACTGCGTCAAGGTAGTTGATCCCGCCATGGCGGATCACGGAAAGCTCTATGTGGGCTTTGACACAGACTTTGTCAATGCCATGAAGACCTTGTGCGCTAAAGCTGACTATGTTCTGCCCAATCTCACCGAGGCCTGCCTCCTGACCGATACGGAATACCGTACCGAGTACGATCGGGCATTCATCGATGAACTGCTGGCCAAACTGGTGGCTCTGGGCTGTAAAAACATCGTGTTCACCGGAGTCTCCTACACCCCCGGCACCTCCGGCGTGGTGGTTCTGGAGAACGGCATTTACTCCTACTATCAGCACATAAAGCTCCCCAACAGCTGTCACGGAACCGGAGATATCTATGCCTCCGCCTTCGTTGGCTCCCTGATGAGGGGAAAAACCGCTTGCGAAGCTGCACAGATCGCAGCAGATTACGCAGTGGCATGTATCTGCGAGACAGCAAAGGAGCCCGAACACTGGTACGGCGCAACCTTCGAGCCTGTGCTGGGCAAACTGATCGAAGCATTAAAACGATAATTGTTTTCCCAAACATCAAATGGTCTGACAAGGAGTATTTCATCTCCCGGTCAGACCATTCGTCATTTTCTTTTATCCGCGGCACTCAGCACAAACTGGAACACAACCATTACAACTGCCATAATGCCTGCGCATGCAACAAAGGCAGGCTTATATGTACCAAAGGTATCAAAACACCAATTCATGACAGGTGTACCGGCCGCAAATCCGGCTGTATTCACCGAAACAAAAATACCCATTACCTTTTCATAGGATTTATCTCCGAACAAATCATTTGCAAATATGGGAAGCATAATGGTCTCTAATGGCAAAGCCAAACCGGATAACACCGCATACATCATGGCAACTCCCCTTCCGCTCTGCGTACCCGCCATGCACGATAATAGTACCATGATGATGACTGCCGCTGCATCACAGATACTCATCGTGATGCGCAAACCAAACCGATCATACATAACTCCGGTTAAAAACTTAAATGCAGCCAGAGCGAGG
>JAFOFP010000237.1 GCA_017387285.1 Lachnospiraceae bacterium | reverse complement strand
GGAAGAGACGCCGGAGCAGGTCGCAACTGAGGCACCGATAGAGGCTCCGTCTGCTTCGGAAGGCAGTGGTGAGGATAAATACGAGGAAGTCAACGATACGGTTTATACCACTGATCGGCTCAATGTTCGCAAAGAGGAAAGCACCGAGGCGGAAATATTGGGAGTTCTCGATAAAGGTGAGGCCGTAAATCGAACCGGGATCCACGAAACCTGGACCCGCATCATTTATCAGGGACAGGTGGCTTTTGTGGCTACAGCCTATATTACTGAGGCAAAGCCGACGGAGCCGGAGACGAAGGAACCGATCATCACTTCCGATGGTACCGGGATATTCTATGATAACGGCGGTTATCTGGTTGCCATCGATCCCGGACATCAGGGCAGAGGAAACAGCGACAAGGAGCCTGTGGGTCCCGGTGCAACGGAGATGAAGGCGAAAGTATCCTCAGGAACCCAGGGCGTTGTGACCGGTATTCCCGAGCATGAGATGAACCTGGTGGTTTCGTTGTATTTGAGAGATGAATTGTTATCCAGAGGCTACAGTGTGTTGATGATCCGTGAGACCGCCGATGTGGATATCAGCAATGCAGAGCGGGCGAAGCTGGCAAATGATTATCATGCGGATCTGTTTGTACGGATTCACGGAAACAGTGTATCCAATCCTGATGTGAAGGGAGCACTGACCATGTGTATGACGGGACAGAACCCCTATAACGGAAATCTTCATCTGCCCAGCAGAGTTCTTTCCGAGAAGGTACTGGAAGGTCTGTGTGCAGCCACAGGGGCAGTGAACAAGGGGATTCAGGAAACTGACACCATGAGTGGAATTAACTGGTGTACGGTTCCGGTGACAATTGTGGAGATGGGCTTTATGAGTAATCCCCATGAGGATCGGGCAATGGCTGAGGACAGTTATCGCCGGGCATTGGCAAAGGGAATTGCCGATGGTATTGATGAGTATTGCGGAAGACATAGGGCAGATAATGCCGGACAATAAAAAGACGGTCTGTGAAAATGCAATGTACTTGCGTTTTCACAGACCGTTTAAGTTGATCACAAATCGGAACCGGAGATGAGAGGTTCACTGCACTCATCCATAATATCGATCATCATGGAGAGACTGCGGATGAACTGGGCACACTCATCCTCACTCATCCGTTCTTTCATCTGGGAGAGAATGCGGTGAATATAATCGTTGCTGATATTGTAATAGTGATAAAAACGATCGGAGAGCTGCAGGCGGATCTCACGGCGGTCAGTATCGGACGGGATCTTGTCCACATAGCCCTTTTTCACCAAAGCATTGACACGGTAGGTGGCATTTGGTAGCGAAATATGGATGAAGTTTGCAAATTCGCCGATGGTGGGCTCGCCCAATGTATGGATGACCTCCACGGCAAAGGCCTCGGTGGCAGTCAGTGAGGATTCACGGTCGGGCAACTCGCGAAACATGCCTTGATAAAAGTGATTTTTAAAACGGCTGTAAACGTTGATGAAGGTTTGTTCGAGCATAAATAATCTCCGGATTGATAAAGATTGAACTAATCCTAACACGCGCATTTTCAAAAGTCAATCACTGAAATTGTTAAGATTTAGGGAAGTGGACAGAATAGAGTTGAAAGTTTTTTTGATTTGCAATATAATGGACTGAGAAAGAAACAATGCATTTATCAGATAGATCGAAACGGGAGGTAATGTGATGGCTAGAGGCGGCGGAGGTTCCAGAGGCGGAGGTTCCAGAGGTGGAGGCGGTTTCAGCTCGTCGGGTGCCAGAGGGTCGAGAGGTTTTTCATCCTCGTCCTCGAGAAGCAGCTTCAGCTCGGGGAGCAGAGGGGGATACAGCAGCTCCCATTCATCGATGAATCGAGGCCCGCGTCCTTCTGTAAATGCAGGCCCTCGCCCTTCGGTCAATATGGGGTACAGACCGGTTCCGCCCCGGCCGCCGGTATATCATTTCGGCGCACCCAGACGTACTGTACATGTATCACGCCCCGGGCGTGTTGTTTATCAGAACGGTGGATGTCTGAGCAATGTGGTGGGTTGGATCATTCTGGCCATATTCCTGATATTCTTGTTCGGATATTTACTTACTCCGGCAACTCCCGATTACGGATATTCTGATGGCACCAGGATTGAGAGCACCGTGGAGAGAGAACCCTTGCCTGCGGGATCAGTTAATGAGACCGGGTATTACACGGATAATCTTGGATGGATCAATAGATCAACTGTGCTGACCGGCGGAATGAAGGATTTCTATCAGGAGACAGGTGTTCAGCCTTATCATTATCTGGCCAGCGAGGATGAGGTGCTGGAGTACGGCAGTTTACAGACACTTGCGGAAACAATGTACGATGAATTGTTTACCGATGAGGCTCATTTTCTGTTTACCTATACCGAAAATGCAGCTTATGAGTGGGAAATCTGGTTTGTGACCGGAAGCCAAGCTACCGCAGTGATCGATACAGAGGCCGAGGAGATCATCTATCAGCATTTTATCCGATATTCTGAAAGCGACTTAAGCGATGAGGAGTTTTTCGCAAAAATCTTCGAGGACTCCGGAAAACTGATGATGAAGGAGATCACCAACGGATTTGATGTGGCAAAGACTGCCTTACTGGTAGTTGGCGGGATCGGCATCGTCGGTATTGTCGTCTACGGCATCAACAAGAACCGAAAAATCAAGCTGGAGGAGCAAAAGGAGCAGAACGAATTCACCGAAAAGATGATGAATGTTCCGCTGGAGAAATTCAGTGAAGCTCAGACCGACAAGGAACTGGAAGAATTGATGAAAAAATATAATGACAGTGAGTCTAAATAACTGAGAGTCTACGACCGGCTAAATGATGAACGAATGACAAAGGGGAGTCCTTTTCGAATGAAAGGGGCTTTCTTTTTTTGCTTTTAAAATTCACGAAAATGGACTGTGTAATTGATTGAATTTTGTGAAAATCTAATGTTGAAATCAGTTTGGGAAAGTGGTATAACAGTTGAGGTTTTTTGAAAGTCAGTTAATCAAATATGAGAGGCGTAATTATGACAGTATTATTATCACTTTCCATCGCTTTGCTCGCAGGTCTTATGATGACCCGTGTGTTAAAGCCTTTTAACTTTCCCGCGGTAACCGCATATCTGATTGCCGGAGTTCTGGTAGGTCCTTATTTCCTTGGCAGACTGGGGATAGAGGGGATAGGTTTTTCTTCTCACGCCCATGTGGAGTCCTTTGGCCTGATTTCTGAGGTGGCCTTGGGTTTCATTGCCTTTGCCATCGGAAACGAGTTTCGTCTGTCTCAGTTAAGACAGACGGGAAGACAGGCTACCATTGTGGGAATTGTTCAGGCTTTGGTTGCCACCTTATTTGTGGATGTGGCACTGATTGTTTTGCACCTGTTTCTCGGGGATAAGCTCCCCATTCCCGTTGCCATCACCCTTGGAGCCATTGCAACCGCGACTGCACCGGCTGCCACATTGATGGTCGTTCGCCAGTATAAGGCGAAGGGAAAACTGACGGATATCCTTCTTCCTGTGGTAGCACTGGATGATGCGGTGGGCTTGATTGTGTTTGCCGTGTCTTTCGGAGTGGCAATGGCCTTACAGAACGGTCAGTTTAATCTGGTATCCATTGTGGTAGAGCCCCTTCTCGAGATCGTGCTTTCCCTTGGTCTGGGTGCGATCCTTGGATGGATTCTTACCCAGTTGGAGAAATTATTCAACTCCAACAGCAATCGTCTTTCCCTGACCATTGTGTTCGTATTTTTGACGGTGGCCTTATCCATGATCGAATTTGAGATCGGTGGTGTACATGTTGTATTTTCTTCCCTCCTTGTCTGCATGATGCTGGGAACCATGTTCTGCAACCTCTGTCCACTGTCCCATGATCTGATGGAGAAGGCGGACAAATGGACGGCACCGCTGTTTGCCCTTTTCTTTGTTCTCAGCGGAGCAGAACTGGAGCTGGGTGTGTTTACCGATCTGAGTGTGGTGCTCATCGGCGTGGTCTATATTCTGTTCCGTTCCCTCGGCAAGTATTTCGGCGCTTATATCAGTGCGGCAGCAGCCGGCTGTGATCAGACCATAAAGAAGTATTTGGGAATCACATTGCTTCCCCAGGCAGGTGTAGCGCTGGGAATGTGCGTGACCGCGGCGGCCAAAATGGGAGAGGATGGTGCGATCATCCGCAATATCGTGTTGTTTGCTGTGCTGATTTATGAGTTGTTTGGTCCCATGCTCACCAGAGATGCGTTGACAAAAGCAGGAGACATCCAGCCGAAGAGTCATGAGGTCATTAATCGCCGGGCAATCAAGCTGGAACAGGCAGCAGAAAAGAAACATCAGCGTAATTATTGAGGACAGAGACCGATGCAAAAGAGTTGCATCGGTCTTTTTGGTAGTGATAATACCCGTTTTTCTGCAAATAATTGTGGATGACCGTTGAAAAATAGATGGAAAATATGGTATGATATAAAGATAAAGGGATTAAATCAGCAGGGCATTCCTGTGATATCACCGATGAACCGGAGGTTTTTCCATGAGATGTCTGGAATTTCAGCAGCAGATCAATGACTTTCTCGATGACCGATTGACCATCGCCCAGACCGGCGTTTTTGTGGAGCATGCAGATACCTGTCAGGAGTGTATGGAGGAGTTGGAACTGAGATATATGATCCGGGTGGGTATTCTGGAGCAGGACCGGGACGACCGTGATATGAATTATGACTACAGCCAACGGCTAAAGCGTATTCTTGAGCGCTGCAGAAAGCAGATCAGAATCAGATACATTTTTCGGATTTTAAAGTACAGTTTGTCCACGTTGACTTTTTGGGCTTCCGTGGCGTTGATATTAATACAGCTTCGTATTTGGCTGGCAGGATGATAGGAGTGTAGGATGGAAAAAATCGTTTTGATCGATGGACATAGTATTTTAAACCGGGCGTTTTACGGTGTGCCGGATCTGACCAATTCAGAGGGGCTCCATACCAATGCAGTGTATGGGTTCCTCAATATTATGCTGAAGATTTTGGATGAGGAGCAGCCCCAGTATCTGGCGGTGGCCTTTGATGTGCATCATCCTACTTTTCGTCATGAGCTTTACGGCGAGTACAAGGGGACCCGAAAGGCCATGCCGGAGGAACTTCGCGAACAGGTTCCGGTGATCAAAGAGGTGCTTTGTGCCATGGGGGTGTGTATTCTGGAGCTGCCGGGTTACGAGGCCGATGATATTTTGGGTACGGTGGCGAAACGCGCGGAGAAGGATGGCTTGGCAGTACGACTGGTTTCCGGTGATCGGGATATGCTCCAGCTGGCATCAGATCATATTTGTATCCGCATTCCTAAGACAAAAAAAGGTGTCACTACCATCGAAAATTATTTTGCGGCGGATTTTACCGAGCAGACCGGCGTTACACCCACAGAGTTCATCGATGTAAAGGCGCTGATGGGGGATACGTCTGACAATATTCCCGGAGTTTCCGGTATCGGAGAAAAAACGGCCTATGCGTTGATCGGTCAGTATCATTCTATTGATCAGGTGTTTTCCCATCTGGGGGAGATCAAGCCCAACCGTGCGAAAAATGCACTGGAGGGACAGGAAGAGATTGCCCGCCTGAGTCGGACACTGGCGGAGATCAATACAGACAGTCCGGTGGAGTTTGCGTTGAAAGATGGCCGATTGGGGGCTTTGTTTACGCCTGCCGCTTACCCCATCTTAAAGCGTTTGGAACTGAAAAGTCTGATAAAGAAGTTCGATGAGGACAGTCTGGACAATCAGGATTTTAAGGAAAAAATCGTGAGCGTCACAGACTGGTTTCTGGCGGAGAATGTGTTTGAACAGGCAAAGACAGCTGAGCAGCTTGGACTTCAGCTGATCACAGAGGGGGAGTGTGTGGTTGCCCTTTCCCTTTGCATGGATAAAGAGAAGGTCTATGTGATTTTGCCCGAGGGCTTTATTACGGAAAATTATCTGGCTGGTCAGGCACAGGATCTGTTGAACGGAAAAAATAAGGTGGCAGTATTAAATCTGAAAGGGATGCTTCCCTTTGTGGATGCACAGGAAGATCCGGGACAGCTGGATCTGGGAGTCGGCGCATATCTGTTGAATCCATTGAAAAACAGTTATGACTGCGATGATATTGCCAGAGATTATCTGGGTATGACCATTCCATCCAGAGCAGACAGTCTGGGCAAAGCCACGCTTTTGGCTTCGGCATCTGAACAGCCGGAGAAGTTTCTGGTATATGCAGGCTATCTTTCCTATGTGGCCTTTATGGCTGCGAAAAAGATGGAGACGTTGCTTCGGGAAAATCAAGCCTGGGAGCTTTATCAGGAGATTGAATTGCCCTTGATTTATAGTCTTTATGGGATGGAGAAGGCCGGTATCCGTGTCCGCAGGGAAGAACTGGAGGACTATGGAAAGCGCCTTAAGGTCCGCATTGATGAAGTAGAACAGTCAATATATGATCAGGTGGGAGAACCTTTTAATATCAATTCACCGAAGCAGCTGGGGACGATTCTCTTTGATAAATTGCAGATGCCCCATGCCAAAAAGACCAAGACCGGCTATTCCACCTCGGCGGATATTCTGGAGAAATTGGCGGTGGATTACCCGGTGGTCAATGACATTCTGGAATATCGTCAGCTGACCAAGTTAAATTCCACCTACGCGGAAGGGCTGGCAGGATATATCCGGGAGGACGGAAGGATCCACGGTACCTTTAATCAGACCATCACAGCTACCGGTCGAATCAGCAGTACAGAGCCTAATCTGCAAAATATTCCGGTGCGGATGGAGTTGGGAAGAGAGATTCGAAAGGTGTTTGTGCCGAAAGAGGGATGTCTGTTTGTGGATGCAGATTATTCACAGATCGAGCTGAGAATTTTGGCACATATGTCCGGCGATCAACAGTTGATCGAGGCTTATAACAGCGGTCAGGATATCCATCGGATCACCGCTTCTCAGGTGTTTCATATTCCCTTTGACCAGGTGACACCTGAGATGAGACGCAATGCCAAGGCAGTAAACTTTGGGATTATTTACGGAATCAGTGCCTTTGGACTCAGCGAAGATTTAAGCATCAGTCGCCAGGAGGCATTGGACTATATTAACCGCTATTTTGAAACCTATCCACAGATCAAGGTGTTTTTGGACAGATTGGTCAGTGAGGGGAAGGAAAACGGGTATGTGTCCACCGTGTTTGGGCGCAGACGTCCCGTTCCTGAGCTGTCATCCTCCAATTTTATGCAGCGCCAGTTTGGGGAGCGTATTGCCATGAATGCCCCGATCCAGGGAACGGCGGCGGATGTGATGAAGATCGCCATGGTTCGGGTGGATCGTGAGTTAAAACGTCAGGGATTGGCTTCCAGGATTGTTCTCCAGGTTCACGATGAACTGCTTTTGGAGGTGCCGTTTGCCGAGGAAGAACAGGTAAAGGCATTGGTTCGTGAGGCGATGATGGGTGCTGCCCGGATGGCAGTTCCGTTGGAGATAGAGATTCAGGCCGGAAAAAGCTGGTATGAGACCAAGTGAGGATAAGCATGAGTTATGTGATTGGGATAACCGGAGGTGTGGGAGCCGGAAAGAGTCAGGTGCTCACCTTTCTGAAAAACGAGTTTGGTGCGGAAGTGATTTTAGCCGATGAGGTCGGCCGTGAATTGATGGAGCCGGGCGGAGCCTGTTACCGCCCAGTCATAGAGTTGTTTGGTCCCGGTGTGGTGAAGACCGATGGGACTCTGGATCGTCAGATGATCGCCGGGATCATCTTCCGGGACAAAGCAATGCTGGAGAGGCAGAATCAGATCATTCATCCGGCAGTGAAAATGGAGATCAGCCGCCGCTGTGAAGAAAGCCGGGCGGACATGGTGGCCGTTGAGGCTGCTCTTTTGCTGGAGGCCAATTATGAGGACATCTGCGACGAGTTTTGGTATATCTATGCGGATGAGGAGACGAGACGGATGCGGCTGAAGCTCGCCCGGGGATACAGCGATGAACGGATCAATGCAGTGATGAGCAATCAACTCACTGACGAGGCCTTCCGTGCAGGCTGCCGGCGGGTGATTGACAATAGCGGGGATTTTGCCAAGACAGAGAGGCAGATCCGGGCTGCACTGGCTGCGTTAAAATAATGGAAACTGCTTGCATTTAACCGGAGTTAAAACACAAAATCAGAATAAAAGGACAGAAGAGATATATGAGATTTGCCAGTATTGCCAGCGGCAGCAGTGGAAACTGTATCTATACCGGAAGCGATCACACCCATGTGCTTATTGATACCGGGATATCTGCAAAGCGGATCGACCAGGGGCTTAAGGAGATGGGATTGACCGGAAAGGATATTGGGGGAATCATGATCACCCATGAACACACCGATCATATCTGCGGATTGGGAGTGCTTTTACGGAAATATCAGATTCCGGTGTATGCTACGGCGAAGACCATACGAAAGATATTGAGAACATCCTCACTGGGAGCGATTCCCGAGGAATTGTTTCATCCGATTCAGTCGGATCAGCCCTTTGGGATCGGAGATTTGGAGATACAGCCCATTACGATTTCCCATGATGCGGCTGATCCTTGTGCCTATCGGATAGAACACCAAGGGAAATCTGCCGCAGTGATGACCGACTTGGGAGAATACAGCGGGTATACCATCAATCACCTGCAGAATCTGGATGTGCTTTTGCTGGAAGCCAACCATGATATCCGGATGCTGGAGATGGGACCATACCCTTATTATTTGATACAGCGCATTCTGGGAACCAGAGGACATTTGTCCAATGAGGCGGCAGGGCATCTGCTGTGTGATGTGCTTCATGATGATATCAAACATATTTTTCTCGGCCATTTGAGTAAAGAAAATAATTATCCGGATCTGGCCTATGAGTCGGTAAAGGTGGAGATCTCCCTTGGGGATTGTCCCTATAAGGGAAGTGATTTCCCGATTACGGTGGCATCAAGAGATAAGATGTCGGAGATTATTTACTTCTGACAGGAGGAAACGGGTGATATATGCCGGTTAAAGTGCCGGATTTACCTGATTTAGTCGATAAAATAGTTGCGAAATTTTGAACTTAATGTAGAATAGAATAAAACACCGATGGTTGTAGATTGGAGAGAATGTATGAGTAAGATGATCATTACTGTATTGGGAAAAGATACGGTGGGTATTATTGCAAAGGTATGTACTTATTTGGCCGACAATCAAATGAATATTGAGGATATTTCCCAGACTATCGTTCAGGGATATTTCAACATGATGATGATCGTGGATATCAGTAAATCCGAGGTGAAGGTCAGCCAGATGGCGGAAGATCTTCAGAAGATCGGAGAAGCCTTGGGTGTAAAGATCCGCTGCCAGAGCGAGGAAATCTTCACCAGCATGCATCGTATTTGATACACCGAGGGAACAAATCATGCGTTTCATGTTTAAATGAAAGAAAAGGAAAACACTATGATTACCAGTTTTGAAGTCATTGAGACAAATAAAATGATCGAGCAGGAGATGCTGGATGTGCGTACCATCACCATGGGTATCAGTCTGCTGGACTGCTGCGACAGTGATCTGGATCGGTTAAACGAAAAGATTTATGAGAAGATTATCACCTCGGCCAAGGATCTGGTCCGGACCGGTGATGAGATCGGAAAAGAATTCGGTATTCCCATTGTGAATAAGCGTATTTCGGTGACACCCATTGCGCTGGTGGGCGGCTGCTGCTGTAAGACACCGGAGGATTTTGTGACCATTGCAAGGACGCTTGATCGTGCGGCTAAGGAAGTGGGTGTCAATTTCATCGGTGGATATTCTGCTCTGGTGAGTAAGGGAATGACCACCGCAGAACGGAATTTGATTTTGTCCATTCCGCAGGCACTGGCTGAGACTGACCGTGTCTGCAGTTCGGTTAATGTTGGCTCCACCAAGACCGGTATCGATATGGATGCGGTGAAGCTGATGGGTGAGGTGGTCGTTAAGGCGGCTGAACTGACTAAGGATAGAGATTCCATCGGCTGTGCCAAGCTGGTGGTGTTCTGTAACGCCCCCGATGACAACCCCTTCATGGCCGGCGCATTCCACGGCGTGACCGAGGGTGACCGTGTCATCAATGTGGGTGTCAGCGGCCCCGGCGTAGTGAAAACTGCGCTGGAGCAGGTGAGAGGAGCGGATTTTGAGATCCTCTGCGAAACCATCAAGCGTACCGCCTTCAAGGTTACCCGCGTAGGCCAGCTGGTAGCCAGAGAAGCATCCAAGCGCCTGGGTGTTCCCTTCGGTATTGTAGACTTGTCATTGGCACCGACTCCGGCCATCGGAGACAGTGTTGCGGATATTTTGGAAGAGATCGGTCTGGAGAGTGTCGGAGCACCGGGCACTACAGCGGCGTTGGCATTGCTCAATGATCAGGTAAAGAAGGGCGGCGTTATGGCATCCTCTTATGTGGGAGGCTTATCCGGTGCATTTATTCCTGTCAGCGAGGATCAGGGAATGATCAATGCAGTGAACAGGGGAGCATTGACCATCGAAAAGTTGGAGGCTATGACTTGTGTCTGCTCTGTCGGTCTGGATATGATCGCCATTCCCGGCGACACTCCGGCAGCCACAGTCAGCGGTATTATTGCGGATGAGGCAGCCATCGGTATGATCAATCAGAAGACCACAGCGGTCAGAGTGATTCCTGTCAGCGGTAAGGGCGTCGGCGAAGTGGTTGAGTTCGGCGGTTTGTTGGGCTACGCACCTATTATGCCGGTGAATCAGTATTCCTGTGCGGCCTTTGTCAACCGCGGCGGACGAATTCCTGCGCCGATTCACAGCTTTAAAAACTAATGATCGCATCACTTGATACCGTTGTTGTTTTGAGATCGTCAGAAGGAGATATATCATTGTGGCTGAGTTTTTTGTGGAATTGTTTTCTAATCGGGTATTAATCGGCGG
>JAFOFP010000033.1 GCA_017387285.1 Lachnospiraceae bacterium | reverse complement strand
GGTTGCGGTATGGATATTCTCTGCCAGATGAGCCTTAGCCCGGGCCAGCATATCCGCCTGCATCTTCACCAGCTCCTCGTTCACCTTCTCAGCCAGCTCATCCAGACATACCACGATCTTCTCGCGGGTGTCACGTCGAACGATCACTGCCTGATTTGCCTCGATATCCTTCGGTCCCAGCTCCACACGCAGAGGTACACCGCGCATCTCATGCTCGGAGAACTTCCATCCGGGACTCTTGTCGGAACCATCCATCTTCACCCGGATACCTGCCTTCTTCAGCACAGAAGTCATCTCGTCACACTTCTCCAGAACACCCTCCTTACGCTGCGCGATAGGGATCACCACTACCTGAGTGGGTGCAATGCGAGGAGGCAGTACCAGACCGCTGTCATCGCCGTGTACCATGATGATGGCACCGATCATACGGGTGGACACACCCCAGGAGGTCTCATGTACATACTGCAGCTGATTGTTGCTGTCAGAGAACTGAATATCGAAAGCCTTCGCAAAACCATCGCCAAAGTAGTGGCTGGTACCGGACTGAAGAGCCTTACCGTCATGCATCAACGCCTCGATGGTGTAGGTTGCCTCGGCTCCTGCAAATTTTTCCTTATCGGTCTTCTTACCCTTGACCACGGGGATCGCCAGAACCTCCTCGAAGAAGTCGGCATAAACATTCAGCATCTGCTCGGTGCGGTCGATGGCCTCCTGTGCGGTTGCGTGAATGGTGTGGCCCTCCTGCCACAAAAACTCTGCGGAGCGGAGGAAAGGACGGGTAGTCTTTTCCCAACGCACAACAGAACACCACTGGTTATAAACCTTGGGCAGATCACGATGAGACTGTACGATCTTGGAGAAGAAATCACAAAACAGAGTCTCGGAGGTGGGACGAACACAGAGACGCTCCTGCAGTTTCTCATTGCCGCCGTGGGTTACCCATGCAACCTCGGGCGCAAATCCCTCCACGTGATCCTTCTCCTTCTGGAGCAGGCTCTCGGGAATAAACATAGGCATGTATACATTTTCCACTCCGGTCTCCTTGAACCGTGCGTCCAGCTCCTTCTGGATATTCTCCCAGATAGCATAGCCGGTGGGACGGATGATCATACATCCCTTAACACTGGAATACTCTACCAGCTCAGCCTTCTTTACAACGTCCGTATACCACTGGGCGAAATCCTCGCTCATGGAGGTAATGGACTCAACAAGCTTCTTATCCTTTGCCATATATATCCTCACTTTCTCCCGGCAGGGCGGGAAATTCATTGTCAAAATAAAAGATGTCCCCTGCAGACTCTGCAAGGGACCAACTGTTCGTCGGCGGTACCACCCATATTAACCGTTTCGGTTCACTCGTATGCCCGTAACGCAGGTCTGCGCTGCCGTTTTCGACAGAGCTCCGAGGCAGGTTCATCGATCTCTCCGTAAGTGCTCACACCAAATACACTCTCTCTGGGACGACATCAAACGATTACTAACCCTCTTCAACGCCATATCACGGATAATCATATCGTGAGTATCAGGAATTGTCAAGGTTTTTCAAGGGGAAAACGGATAATGTCTCTCTTTTAGTGAATAATACGGCTCAAAAGATTCTGCCGCAGGCAGTCTTTCTAAAATAGCCATCTCCACTGCATCGATTAAATCCTTAGCAGCTTTTTCATTCTGCAATTTTTCCGCAATATAAACTATCTTTTGTTCGAAATCCTCATAAAACATAGGCAAATATCGTAGTTTATATTTTGTTTCAGCCATTTATTCTCCTCCGAAGCTTTGAAAACACTTCTTCATGAGTGTACCGTTTTTCACTCTCCAATGCTGCCTTGTCTGCCTCATCCAATGCAGCTTCCACACTGTCAGTCAGACGCGAATATGCTTCCAAACTCAATACTACCATTGAACCATATCCGTTTTTGGTCAAAAAAACCGGGTCCCCGCCAGCAACAGCCTTCTCAATTTCCGGGTATTTATTGCGTAGATCCGAAACAGGTCTTATTTGTATCACGGCCTTCCTCCTATCATAATTTTATCTTAATATTATCATACCGTAGTTGTGTCGTCTTTGCAACTGAAAACCATTACTTTTTTTACCGATTTAGCTGCAACTCTTTCTGCAAATATTCCTTGGTCAATACCAGCCCCACCCCACCGGGATTTAACATAAAGCCTTTGACTTCCTCCGGCAGAGGCATCCCCGCCAGCTTTTCAAAATCGGTAATTACCGCCTTCAATTCCTGATCTCTCTTAAACCGGCCATACTCCAGCACATCGGAAAAGATCGGTACCATCACATCGCCGTTTTTGATCTTCATCATCATGAGCTGAGTAGCTTTTTTTCCGTTAATCTCCACCTCTTTGATGGGAAGCAGATACTTTGCACGGATCAGATTGACCGCCATCTCCTCCTCCAATTCAGCTACCTGGTCCACTGCATCAGCCGCCACGCCGCCGGGCTTTCTGGCCTCCTGCAGATAATACATCATGCTCAGCTGCAGGGAAGGATTCTCCAAGGGTCTGGCATTCTCCGGAAGGTTATTCAGCCCAGGGCGACGGACAATATCCGAAAGTGCGATCCGCAAAACTTCGTTACCCTCAGCCACCACCAGTCCGGTGACACCGTAAATATACAGATCGGCAAACAGCTTTAGTATCTCCTTCTGGCCTGCCTTCACCGCCACCGCCGGACACTTGGCCAAGGTAAGCTCCTTCGCCCGCTCCAACGCCTCAGCTTCATCGGTAAACAAAAATGCTTCATCCTCAAAGGTGGACTCATTGCACACCACATAGGGCACATTGGTCAGTCTGGAAAAAATAATATATACACATTCTCTCTTGGGAAGAGACTTTAAAAAGTCGAGTTTTGTCATATGGGATCCTTTCCGCACATATTCATATCTCCATTGCCCCGCGCCTCTCCATCAACGTTTTTCCAAGGACGTCGGCAACTAACATGCACGCAAAACAGTATACCATGCTCAATCCTTTTCGTCAAATCTTGCCAGTTCCTGAATGGCAATCAACCCAAAGGGTCCCAGTACCACACCGATGATCCCGAATAGCTTCAGACCCACATAGATGGCTGCCAGGGACGCCAAGGGACTCAATCCCATGGATTTGCCCAGAATTTTTGTTTCCAACACCTCCCGCAAAAAATAGGTGATCAGATAAATCACTGCCAGAACGACCGCCCGCAGCCATCGCCTGCGAATCAGCTCTACGATCACCCACGGGATAAACACTGTCCCGGTGCCAAACAAAGGCAATGCATCCAAAAGCCCGATACCGATACCGGTTATGATACTGTAGGGGTTCCCCATGAGGGACAATCCCACACAGCAGATCACCGCCGTCAATGTCATAATGATCAGCTGCGACTTAATATAGGCCGACCCTGCATGGATCAGTTTTTCCTTGAGAGAAGAGATCTCGTTGTTAAACGGAGAGTGCGCCAAGGTGTCATTGATTCGTTCTCCCGACATCAAAAACAAGATGGTCGCCAAAAAGATCACCACCGCACCTGCACCGAATTTGATTGTCCAACTGACCAGCGCTACACTGTTGCCAAGGATCGCCGTCATGATCTGACTCCCAATCTCAGCCAGACCGCTATTCCACTGAACACTGATCCAGTCAAAGATCTCCCCGTCCTCCAGCCGCAGTGTCCGCTCGTATTGCTCACAGAGCTCCCGCATCCAGAGATTGGCTTGTTCCATATACTCAGGTATATTTTCCGCCAGATCTCCGATCTGATAAAGCAGCTCCCTGACCAGAAAAAACAGGCCCGCAGAAATCATCGCCACAAATACCGCAGTTATCAGCGTAGCCGCCACACTTTTGGGCAGTCGATACCGTCTCGTCAGCCATCCGTAGGGCTTTTTCAGAAAAAAAGCCAATGCCCCTGCAACCAAAAACGGGATCACCACGGGAAGCAGGTATCGAAAAGTCAGATACACGCCGATGGTGATCCCGGTCAAACGTAATATTCTCTTTTGTTTTCCAGCCCGTACCTCATCCATGGAATTCTCCTGTGTACCTTACTGTATATTTCAGCGGACGAACCGCTGATGAGGATAGTATGGACGGAGGAGACAGGAAATATACGCGAAACCGCTCAGGGCTCCAGTTTCTCCAATTCCTTTATACTTTCAATAAAATGCTGCTCTACCGGTGACAGCAATTCATCCTGCCTTATCCGATACTTCTCGTATTCCGCATGTGCCTTTTCCAAGGCCTGCCGGTGAGTTACGTTTCCCTTTGTCGTCAAAATATCTCTTCTGGTCATCTTCAGATAATCATCTATGGTTTCCAGCCAATCCTTCATGTACATGGGCTCCTGATTCAGAGCGCGAACCTCAGCAATATCCAGGTACGCCGTCACGATTTTGTTTAGAGCATCAAGTTCTTCATGTGTCAGATAATTCTTCGCGATTTCTACATCCGAACGCTTAATCTGTTTTCCTTCCCATGAAGTAAGGCCCATGTATTCTTTTTCCGCATCCGCTCTCTGGAAGATAACCTCTGCTGCAGTATGTCTGTGGGCTGCCCAGTGCATCTTGTTTTGCACCTGTTTAAAGAACCGGACAGAACTCTCCGCTTTAGGGTCATAGTCTATGCTGGTTGCATAAATCTCCAGCACCTTTCTCCAGAATACTTTCTCCGATGAACGGATGTCTCTAATTCTGGCCAGCAGTTCATCAAAATAGTTCCCTCCGCCAAGCCGTTTCAGACGATCATCATCCAGGGCAAAGCCCTTTTTCATGTATTCTTTCAGAATATTGGATGCCCAGATTCGGAACTGAGTACCGCGGAGGGATTTGACACGATAACCGACTGATATGATGACATCCAAGTTGTAATACGCTATGTGGCGCTTAACTTCCCGTTCACCCTCAATTTGAACTGTTGCAAAAAATGCAACAGTTGACGTTTCCATCAGTTCTCCCTCTGCATAGATATTTTTTATGTGGCGAGAAATGGTTGATTTGTTTTTTTGAAACAGCTCCGCCATCTGATCAATGGATAACCACACCGTATCCAGCTCAAGAGTAACCTCAACCTTCGTAATCCCATCCTCTGTCGTATACATCAAAAGATTCGATTTCAACTCAACACCCCTGCCTCTTCCCGTGATATCAATCACATCTTAAATCTGTACCCAACGCCCCAGATGGTCTCGATATACTGAGGCTTCTGTGTATCCAGTTCAATTTTCTCTCTGATTTTTTTGATATGCACCGTGACGGTAGCAATATCTCCGATGGACTCCATATCCCAGATCTTGGAAAACAGCTCCTCCTTGCGGAACACCCGGTTGGGGTTCTGAGCCAGGAAGGTCAGCAGATCGAACTCCTTGGTGGTGAAATTCTTTTCCTCACCGTTGATGTAGACACGGCGGGCTGTCTTATCGATCTTCAGTCCACGGATCTCAATGATCTCATTTTCCTGCACGCTGCTGCCGATCAGACGCTCGTAGCGAGCCAGATGGGCCTTCACGCGAGCCACCAGCTCACTGGGGCTGAAGGGCTTTGTAATGTAATCGTCCGCACCCAGACCCAGGCCGCGGATCTTGTCGATATCATCCTTCTTTGCGGAAACCATGAGGATGGGTGTATTTTTCTCCTTGCGTACCTGTTTGCAAATCTCGAATCCGTCTACTCCCGGCAGCATCAGGTCAAGGATGATCAAATCGAACTTTTCCTTCAGGGCACGCTCCAGACCCACCGTACCGGACGCCTCGATCTCCACGTCAAATCCACTGAGTTCCAGATAATCCCGCTCTAACTCAGCAATGCTCTCTTCATCTTCTACGATCAAAATTCTGCTCATTGAATAACCTCCTGATATTTGCGTAATACAAAGCACATTACCGTGCCGGTGTTCTCCTTGCTGGTGGCCCAGATCTTTCCGCCGTGATCCTCGATAATCTTGCGGACGATGGATAGGCCGATACCGCTGCCTCCTGTGGACGACGTCCGGGAAGAATCGGTGCGGTAAAACCGATCAAAAATATAGGGCAGATCCTTGGCGGCAATCCCCTTGCCATTGTCCTCGATCTCGATCTGGACAAAATCACCCACATCCTTCAACCGAATATTGATGATGCCCTTTTTCTTATCCATATACTTGGCGGAATTGCCGATAATATTATTTACTACCCGGCGCAGCTGTTCAGCATCTGCGATAACGATCACGTCATCTTCCAGATAATTGAAGAAACTCAGGTCAATGTTGCGGGCTTCCAGCTCGATGACCTTCTCTTCCACACAATCCCGGAAATATTCTGCAATATTGATCTTTGCAAAGGTATAGGGAATGCGGTTGGTGTCGATCTTACTGTAAAGGGTCAGCTCATCGATCAGACGATCCATATCATTGGCCTTATTGTAGATCGTGCGGATATACCGTTCCACCTTCTCCGGCGAGGAGGCCACTCCATCCAGAATCCCCTCCGCATAACCCTTAATGGTGGTCACCGGGGTCTTCAGGTCGTGGGAAATGTTACTGATCAAGGTTTTGCTCTCCGCATCAAACTGAATTTTTTCCTCAGAAGTGTCCTTTAACCGCTGCCGCATCTCCTCGAAATCCCGACATAGATCACCGATCTCCCCTTTGTCGGAGGTATCAACCTCAAAGTCCAGATTTCCATCCTTGATTTCCTTGGTGGCCTTTCGCAGCATATGAATCGGCTGAACCATGGTTCCGTAGATCCATGCGCTGACAAGCAGTGCGATCAGCGCCATGACTGCTACGATCAGCATCCCGATCTCTCCAAACAGAGAACGGATGGATTGTCCCAGCGTTCGCGTGGCGGTGACAATATACACATGTCCCCGCTGTCCGTCGGGAAACCGCAGCCGCTGATCCTTGATCAATAAATGTTCAAAAAACAGCAGATCAATATCTTCTTTTTCCTCAATTTCCCCCACCGCAGACTGATTAAGCCACGAAAGATCATCGGTCTCGCTGCCACAATAGACCGGCTGACCGCCGATGGTCACTACCAGATAGGAATATTTCGCAGCCAAGTCGCCGTTAATGCGATCCAGTACGTCTATATCAAGAAACTTTTCCGGCGAATGGAGCACCATCTCTCCAATCTCTTCCTGTTCCTCCGAAGTGACATCATCAAATATCTGAATGGCCGCGGTGGAAAATACGTCTATCATCAGATTTTTATCTGTATTATTTTTCAGGGCACTGAATTGAACCGTACCAAACAGTACCAGTCCCAGATAGGCCAGTACCATGGGAAGCAGTGTCAACGCCAGACACATCACCAAAAGCTTTGATCGAAATCTCATGAGATCACATCTCCCATTGTTTTCTTCAGACATTTATATCGATTGACATTTTGACCTCTATCTCATGATATAAGTGTACACCAGAAGCAGCTTTTTTTCCATGGAAAAGCCAGAAAAAGTTTATAAATTTTCCATAAAAACAGCCGCTATTCAATCGAAAAAGGCGACTCTTTCGAGCCGCTTTTCCAAGTCTTATTTCTGCCACAGCATCTCCGGATACACCCCGGCATCCTTCAATTCCTGCAGTGCCGCCATGACACCGGGTTTATCCTCCTTGTAGGTCACGCCGTACCAACGATCACGGGAGGTCAGAACCTTAACCTCTGCCTTGTCCTCGTCTACCAGCTCGCCGACCACCTTGGGAATGAAAAACTCGCCCTTCATGGGATCCTCGCTGCCGTCAGCAACTTTATCGAGGAAATTCACGAATCTGGCCTTTAACTCGTCCATGATACCGGGGGTAAAGCCCCAGAAATTCATGGAAACGGGAGTTCCCGCCGGAAGATCTGTCCATGTCCGGCCGTCATCCTCGGTAAATGCCGCACCGTAGGGACGTTTCTCGATCTTGGTCCGCTCATCGATCTTGGTCAGATAGCCGTCCTTCATCGCACAGACACCGCGAGCCACGGTACCGTGCTCCGTGACGGTGTTCTCGATAAGATAGCCGATCATTGCATACTGATATTTCTCTCCATCCTGTGCCGCCGCAAGGAAATCATAAATCTGCTTGAACGCCTCCGGTCCGTAATAGTCATCCGCATTGATGGCTGCAAAGGGGGCCTTCACTGCCTCAGCGCAGGCCAAGATCGCATGACCGGTGCCCCAGGGTTTTACACGTCCCTCAGGGATCACATACCCCTCAGGAATATCTGCCATATCCTGGAACACATACTCCGTCTCAATAAAGGGGCTGATCCGCTTTCCGATGGTGTCCTTGAAATCCTGAGCGTTGGCCTCTTTTACAATAAATACTACCTTTTCAAACCCCGCACGGATCGCATCGTAGATAGAAAAATCAATAATCAGATTTCCATACGCATCCATGGGATCCATCTGCTTCAGGCCACCGTAACGGCTGCCCAGTCCAGCTGCCATAATCACTAAAACAGGCTTATTCATCATCTGTCCTCCGTTTATTTTATATTAGCCCACAAACAATAAATACATCAGTGGGATCGTAATCACCGACAAAGTGTGAGAGACCATCGCCATGGACGCTCCCGTTTTTACCTCTCCGCCATAGGCCGCAGGGTACACGATGGTATTCAGTCCCAGCGGTGTGGCAAAGGCGATCAGCGCAAAGGAGATAACGGTTGTGTTTGCTCCCAGCAACAAAAGCACAGAAACAAACGCCATGGGAATGACGATCAGACGCATCAGCGACGCCAGATAAACCTTTCTGTTTGCCACCAGTTCACGGAAATCAAAGCCACCGATCACCACGCCGGCCAGCACCATGGCTACCGGTCCCATACAGTCTGCGCCGCCCTCCAATACTCTGAGGGCAAAATCAGGCATGTAGGCCTTCACCCCCAGCAGACCTGCGATCAATCCGACGAACAGTGCGGTCATGGGAGGGGCAAACATACGCTTTACCAACTCCTTAGCTGACAATCTGCCCTTGTCCTTAGGGATCAGGATCACCAATCCCCAGCTGTTGCAGATAAAACTGGTCGTCAAAGTGAACATACTGTAACGGAAAAGCATCTCACTTCCCCAGATTCCCAGCACGATAAAATTACCCATAAACCCAAAATTACCAAAGGTCATGGCATATTTATAAATATTCCTCCGATAATCCGCCTCCGGTGTGTCGGTTTTTCCCACAAACAGTTTACTCAAGGGGTAGGACAATCCCACCGCCGCCGCTGTCAGCAAGAATCCATACAGAATAAAGGGCGCATTTTCTGCCAGAGTCTCGGCAGAACAGTTGGTCATCCAGTTAAACAGGTTCAGCGCAGGGACAAAAAAGTATGTCTCAAGTCTGGACATGGTAAGATGCGCATTTTCCGGCAATATCTTACTTTTTCTCAGCCAAAAGCCCACCATCATAAACCCAAACATGGTCAGCATCTGGGTCAGGGTCAATTGAAAAATCCCCATGGTTTCTCCTCACTTCTTCTTTCGCAGTTGAGCGATCCTATTTTTTCTTCCGTCACTCAGTTTCTCCGCAGCGTTCACCGGCGTCATCTCGTCAATGTCCCAACAGGTCTCTCCAGGTGTTCGCCGCCTCCAGTGTCAGCTCTCTGGCGGTTTTTCCATCGATCATCAGGATCCTGTCCTCAGCGGTACAGGCCAGCCAACGCACATCACTGCCCACGGACGTCTCATATTTCAGATCTCCCTGCACATTGTAAATCTGGCAGTGGGTGGAACTGTACAATACCACACGTCCCCCGGAGAAATTAGCCTCTGTGTAGGCAAAGGACGTCTCAAACTCGCCGGTCAACTTTCCGGTATGGTCATAAATGCTGACCTGACGCTTCACCGAATCACTTCCCTCGGAAATGATCCCCACATACTGCGGATTATAAAAAATACTGTATATCTCTTCCTTGAAATCGATCTGTTTTACCATCTGAGGAGACAATCTGTTTTTCAGGGAATAAAAGCAAACGCGATCTTCCGCAAAGGCACAGGCGTACACATCATCAAGAAATACGGTCCGCCCGATCAACTGACCGTCATATTCCTTAAATCCTCCCACCAGGCGCTTGATCATCTCCTGACCCTCATCGCCGAAGTTGCGGAACACCACCTGATTTTTCATGACGCCCTGATCCAGATACACATAGGCCGCCACCATCTGCTGCCCATCGGGGGACAGAGACATATCCAGCGTATAGCCATCCTCCGTCAGCAGTGTCTTCATCTCGATCCCCATCTGGCGACCGGACATATCATAGAAAAATACCTTGTCTGCCAGATCATCCTCTACCGCGATGGCCGTCACGCCTCCCGCAGACACCGTGACCTTGTGGATCGGGAGCAGCGTGCTCACCTTTCCGGTACAGCCGTTCTCATTGAATATGTATAAACGATATCCGCCGCGGTCGATCACCGCCGCATAATTTCCGTTAACTACGGCCACAGGGTTTGCCAGCTCGAAGCTCTGGGTCCAGACAGCCTCACCTTTATTGTTCACATAAGTGATCCCGTCCCGATTCCAGCGAAGCACATAATCGCGGTATGCCGTATACTGATCCTTCGCGGTAGTGGTAATCTCCTTTTCCCAAGAGGTCAGATGACCGTCATAGACTTCTCTTCTCCGATCCCGCTCCAACACAAGAAACACGCCCACTGCCAGAACGGCCAGCAGCAGAAAAATCAGTATCCGCACTGCCCGATGCCGCCGCAGCTTCGCATCCAATTTCTCTATTTCAGATTTCTCCGGCTTTTCCTTTTTCTCGGAAGAAGTCTTCATCCCCCGGCGAAGCTTACTTTTCTGCTTTTCACGCTCTCTGTCTGTATCCTTCATGTTTTCCCCTATCATTATCTCAGTTACTCTTTATCCTACCACACTTCGCAGAGAATTTCAAGGAATCAACAACGCTTGTCCTGCATAGATTCGGTTTTTATCTTCCAAATTGTTGATCTCACAGATCAGATCAATGAGTTCGTCATCACGATACCCATATATCTCCCAGCAGATCGTCACCAGCGTATCTCCCTTCTCCACCAGATAAGTCTGATATTGGGGAGTCACATTCACCTCTTCACTTTCCGGGGTAGTCGGTTCATCTTTCCCCGCAGAGCCTCCTGTTTGACCGGAATTTTGCTCAGGACCATCCGATCCTGTGGTTGGATCCTCTGCCAAAGTCCCGTCCACCGGTTCATCTGTCGACTCGCTCTCTCCCGTCTCCTCCGAGGAAATATCCGCTCCGGCCATCGGTTCCTCAGACTGAGAAGGCTCCACATTTCCGCTGACGTCCTCAATGATCAGCCCGCCGAATTTCGGTTCCGTCTCACCTTCGCTCTCTCCTGACGGATCTGTCTGTGTCTCCAGCCGGTTTCCCACCAGCCCGGTGAGCATGGCTTCCATATCTCTTAACTGTTCATAGTGATTCATCATGACAATTCCCGAGGCCAGCGCGATCACCCCCAGTACCAATGCCGCAGCAGACATGAGGGTGTTCCCTGATTTTTGAACCGGAATTTCCTTTTTTTCCACCATTCTTGTCCTCACATGACCGGTCACGGCATCCACCGCCACCGGATCCGTCCGCGCGGCAAACATCGTCGTCACCATATAGGACTGCATCGGTTCATTCCGCTCATAAAACAGATAATACCCCTGCTGCTCCCGAATCACATTGCGATCATACACCGAAAAGATCTCTTCCTCAGCCGACTCGTCCTGCAGAATGAGCACTCTCTTTTGCGCCCCCAGATTGTCATACATAAACCCACGAAGCTGATTTACTTTATCATTTTCCGGCATTCCGCTGCAGATAAACCATCCACAGATGGTTCTCTCCCCGAAAAACTCACTGATCTTTCCGTAAAGACCACTCCATGCCTCATCCGTCATGATCAGTTTTCCCGCGTCTTCCTGTATCCCCTCAGCCAAAACAGCACCTTCCACAAACAGGTACTCTTTTCCTTCGCTGAGATAATAGTCACCGATCAGCGCTCCCACCACCGTTTTCCCGGAATGGGCGCATTTGCGTATGAACGTGTTGACATAGTCCTCCACATATAATTTTATCTCATCGTCCCGCTCCCCGATCTGTCTCACATTTTTCGGAATAGGCCGCATACTTTTTTCTGTCTTTTCCATTATCTTCCCCTCCTTTGGCACACACATCATAGCACACCGCGAAGGGCGGATTTTGTCTAACCCTTACCTCATATTCAAAAAATATTTCGACAGGAAATTCCGGAGGAAATACACTCTGCCAGCTCCATCACCAGACAAAGCCGGGTACTCTGCAACAACTCAGGCTCAAGATCGTTTCCACCGTGAACCACTCCGGTGATATAGATATCTCCCACTGCCTGAAGCCGCTTGCACACCCCGAGTCCCGGACGGATGGAACCTATCCCTAAGGTGATCCCACCCACATGATCCGCTCTCCCCACAGAGGCATCCACCGCGACCACCAGATGATTCCCATAGTTTTTTCGGATGATCTCCATGGTCGTCTTCAGATTCACCGCATGAACCGGCTGGTGAAGGGTCCCAAACACCGTCACTTTTTCCGGTATCAGCCGGCAAAGCTGATGTCCCACCAGCGGACCGAGACTGTCCCCGGTAGACCGATCACTGCCAATGCACAGATAGAGCACACCCTCCTTTCCCGTTTTTTCCTTTACGGTCTCAATCAATCCGGTCAGCTGACTCCCAAACCGTTCCGGACAAAATCGGCTGCCCGACCAATGATAATATGTTGTCTGTTCCACTATTGCCACCAATCAGCGTGATCTGTCCTCAAATTTGCCCGACCTTTGGGCAGTACAGATCACCTGCCTTTAGTGTTTCCATCCCGCCAATGTTCAAACCTCCATTTTCACCATTCCGACACTATGCCTTCAGGCTTACCGGAGTGAGCCAATATCCCGTTTCCCCCTTGCCTTTTCGCTCCCGCTCAAAGCGATGCAGTCCGAACATCGCTGCCAAAAAGGTCTCATTGGTTCCAAACTCCCCCGGAATTCCCAGATAGACCCGGTTTTCCACCCGGTCTCTGGCCAACACCAGATGATGATACTGGTAAAAGCGATGCAGTACAAAATGGTTGTTTCCCCAAACCCAATTTTCCGGCGGAAGGCGGCCAATATCCTGGAGGGATATGCACAGCACTTCCCAGACAGAGGGCTCAAACGGTCTTGCGGCAGGAAACAGGCGACAAAGCTCTCTCCAGCCCCGGGGTGCCGACTCCGACGATCCGCTCTCTGTCGGTTTCATTTCTGTGAGTTCCATCTCTGTACGCTCCGTCTCTGCCGATTTCATCTCCGCATTCCGGCTCGATCCGGTTTCCACCTCCGGGCATTCCTGCACATCCCGATTCTCTGATGCCCGCAGCTCAGTTCCCTTCTCCGCATCATTTTTCTTTTGCCAAAATTCTCCCCGCCGGATGGTCTCCGCCTCAAGATTCTCATCCTTCCACACCGTCAGCCAAAACAGTTCTCTGTCTCCGCTGAGTAGGATCAATCCGGACAGGCCCTCAGGGCCAAGTCCGCTTCCGCCAAGATTTCCCGGCAGGAAGCGCCATTGGTGATCCTTTTCACCCTTTTCCATGGTCCCCAGCCGGATCAGCCTGACCACGCCATTCTCCGTAATATACCCGCAAAGGCTCATGTCCTGTAAAAGAACATGTCCGTGGTTGAGTGTTACCGTCAGTCTGCACATTCCCTGACGAACCTCCACCTTGACGAATCCCAGGTTTCGGTTCCGTTCCCCACCTCTATAGTCATATAAATAAGAAATAAACCTCGTGAAATCAGCCATTTTACCGCCCTCCTCTAGGTCAATTTTATGAAAGGGCCGTACCGTTTATGACAGTCTCAAAAAATCGGGACTGAACGGTTGCAATCTCTCCCTCTTTCCGTTACAATAAAAGAAAATCCGCACGTTATTCAGGAGGTTTTCTCTATGTATATGAACGATTCTCTCCGGATCGCCCACAGTGACAAACCGGTTTGCATCTGTCCTTCCATGGCCAACCGCCACGGACTGATCGCCGGTGCCACCGGAACCGGTAAGACCACCACCTTGAAGGTGATCGCCGAGTCCTTCTCCGCCATGGGCGTACCTGTTTTCCTTTCCGATGTAAAGGGCGATATCTCCGGCACCTGTATGCCCGGCGTGGACAGCCCCAAAATGCAGGAGCGCATCCGGCGTTTTGGCATTGAAAACTGGGAATACACCGGTTTCCCTACCCGCTTCTGGGATATTTTCGGTGAGAAGGGCCACCCCGTCCGCATTACTGTCTCTGATATGGGACCCACTTTGCTGGCCCGTATGCTGGAACTGACCGAGGTTCAGACCGGTGTGTTAAATATTGCCTTTCGTATTGCCGACGACAATGGACTGCTGCTTTTGGATATGAAGGATCTGCGGGCCATGCTTCAGTATTGTTCGGAGCATCGCACTGAGTTCGCAGCTTCCTACGGCACCATGTCCCCTCAGAGTATCGGAGCCATCCAGCGCGCCCTGCTGACCCTGGAGGACCAGGGCGGCGATATTTTCTTCGGCGAGCCTGCACTGAATATTCAGGACTGGATGATGACCGACGAGACCGGCCGGGGATATATCAATATTCTGAACAGCACAAGGCTGATCAACAGCCCTGCCCTCTACTCTACCTTCCTGCTCTGGATGCTGTCCGAGTTGTTTGAACGCCTGCCGGAGGAAGGTGATCTGGACATGCCCAAAATGGTCTTCTTCTTCGACGAGGCCCATCTTTTGTTTAATGATGCCCCCAAAGCCCTGTTGGCCAAGATCACTCAGGTGGTTAAGCTGATCCGTTCCAAGGGCGTAGGTGTCTACTTTATCACCCAGAGCCCCAGTGACATTCCCGATGAGGTTCTGGCTCAGTTGTCCAACCGTGTTCAGCATGCCCTGAGAGCCTATACTCCCGCCGAGCAGAAGGCAGTCCGCACTGCGGCACAAACCTTCCGCCCCAATCCAACCTTTAAAACAGAGGATGTGATCGGTACTCTGGGCGTAGGCGAGGCCCTCGTCTCCTTCCTGGATGAAAACGGCGTCCCCGGCATCGTGGAGCAGGCCTTTATTCTGCCGCCTCAAAGCCTGATGAAACCGGCGGATATCGCCATCGTCGAAAAAATCATCGCAAACAGCGAATTGGAAGAGCTTTACCGTGAGCCCCTTGATCGAGAGTCTGCCTACGAAATGCTGATGAAGCAAAAGGAATATGATCTGGCTGCCCAGGAAGAAGCCGCACGAAAAGCTGCTGAGGAAAAGGAGCTCGCCGCTATCGAACGGGAGCGCCGTAAACAGGAGATGGCAGCCCAGCGGGAACAGACGCGACTCTATGCTGCTGCCGCGAAGGAACGAGAGCGGGAGATCGCTGCCAGAGAAAAAGAGCGGGAGCGTCAGAGAAAACGCTTTGAAAAACAGGCGGATCGCTTTGTAAGCTCTGCCCTGAATTCCATCGGACGGGAACTGGGAAAGAGTATCAGCCGCGGACTTTTCGGCACACGACGATAAAATGAAGAAAACACCCGACGGTTTGTCCATCGGGTGCTTTTTTACCTCTAAAATTTATCTTTATAAATATATTTTCAACAAGCTAGGAGCACTTTCCCTGTGCTCCTGCCTCGCAATCAAGCGTTGATCATCTCTTTGATTTTAGCAATCTCATCCTCAGAAATACCATTTCGAAGCATGGCTGCAACCAACGCACTGGGTGCTCCGTTAAAGGTCATCTCGCAGAAACGCTTAACCTCTCTGGTCTGGAAATCCTCCCTGGAAACCAAAGGGCTATAGGTAAAGGACTGATGAATCTTAGTCCCCTGTGCAACCAAGCCTCTGCTTACCAAAATCTGCACCTGTGTGTTGATCGTAGGTCCTGCAAACGTCTGACCACACATCTCGTCCAGTCTCCGAATGATCTCACCTACGGTGATCGGCTGGCCGGCATCCCACATACACTTCATGATCATCTGCTGACGATATCCGATCGATTCCTTGTCAATTCTTCCCATAAAAAATCCTCCATTGGGGGCACTATCTCTTGTACTGATAATATCTGTTTTATGTTCTCCTGTCAATCCTTTAATCACAGTTTTTTTGACTTTTTTAAACAATTTTCAACATTTCAAACAAAAAAGAACGGTACTGTGCGAATTTCGCTCAACAGTACCGTTCTTTTCACTCATAAGTCCAACTCTTCCAACGCTTTTTCCGCTGCCTCTTTGATTTCCTTCTTCTTCTGCCTGATTTCCTCAGGAGAAAGAGTCAAATAATCCTGCACCGTGAGCACTTCCCAACCACTGGCCATTGTCAGATCCAACACTGCCTTGTACACCTTACCCCGTTCTGTCAGACGTCTCTTTTTTCTTCTCATTTTGTCCCATCCTTTCTTTTTGTGTGAAATTTATACCGTTACATATTACCACATTTAATATATTTACAAACTAGTTTTATAGTATTGTTTGTGTTAAAAAACAGACCGCCCACTCTGTGGAAGTCTAACTTTTTATGTCATTCATTATAACATACATTTCTGTTACTTTACAATAGGAAATTTAACAAAAAATAATTTTTTTAACTCATGTTCAGACTTTTCCGGTTGAATTTCCCTTCTGTAAATGATACACTACATTAAAATATGCTGCAACCGTATTTTATCACTTAACAATACTGATTTTTGGAGGCACTATGAACATTAAAAATATCATGGAAACCCGCCGTACCTTCTCCTTTGAGGTATTTCCTCCCAAGTCTGACATCGGCATGGACAAGCTTTGCCGGGAGGGCGGCGTTCTCGACAAGTTATACACTCTGGCTCCCGATTACATTTCCTGCACCTATGGCTCCGGCGGAACCAATGTAGGCAAAAATCTGGAGGTTTTGGATTGCATCAAAATGGCAGGAAAAGCGACTCCCGTCACCCACTTTACCTGCATTGGAAACACAAAAGACGACATTCGCGAAAAGCTTCAAACATATCTTGAACACGGTATCGACCATATTCTGGCTCTCCGCGGTGACCTGCCCTTTGGCTGGAGCGGAACCAACGGTGATTTTCGTTATGCTACCGAGCTGGTCAAGTTTATCCGCCGGGAGTTTGATGACAAATTCACCATCGCCGTGGCCGGATCCCCTGAGGGACATGTTCAGTGCCGCAGTCTGGAGGCTGACATTGCCGTGTTGAAGCAAAAGCAGGACAATGGTGCCGACTATGTGATCACTCAGCTCTGCTGGAACATGGATCAGTTCCGCCGCTGGATGGACGCCATCCGCAAGGCCGGTGTCACCATGCCCATTGACGTGGGTGTGATGCCTATCACCACCATTGCAGGTACCCTGACCAACGCCCTCAGTCACAATGCCTGTGTCATGGATCGCAAGCTCTGCGAAATCATCACCAAGTATTGGATCTTCCCCAACCCCTACGATCCGGAACCCCTGGATAAGTTTGCCGCACAAAAGCGGGCTGATTTCCGCAAGGCCGGTCTGGACTATACCATCGAGCTGATCGATCAGTACCGGGCGTGCGATATCGCCGGTATTCATCTGTACGCCATGAACCGTTATGATGATGTGGCTTACATAGCAAACAACTCCGGAATTGTGGATCTGGTGTGACCTGTAATACCTGCCTTCCATTTCAACCGAAGATTATCACCTTTTACTGCTTCCGGTTTAATCGCCGGAAGCAGTGGTTTTTATTGCATAATTACTCATCATATAGTATAATTATGCAAACATACTGACAACACGTGAGGACAGCATATGAAAAACACTTCCCAAACTTCTGCAGCACAAACACCCAACAGTCTGAACATCAGCGCCAAGTCCTTTCTTGCCGCGATCATTATCCTGTTTGTACTGATGGTCGCTGCCTACATCATGACCTTTATCATCCCCGGCGGAGAATACCAACGGATAGTGGAAAACGGAAAAGAGCTGATCGTAAACGGCAGCTATACCCCCACTGGGGGAGGCATCTCCTTCATCAATTGGGTCCTTTCTCCGTTTTTGGTTCTGGGCGCGCCCGGAAATGGGACCATCATCGCAGTCATTATTTTTCTTCTGGTCATCGGCGGTATCTTTTTTAGCCTGGACAAGAGCGGACTGATGCACTATATGCTGGAAAAAATCTGTCATCGCTTTCAAAACAGCAAGTATCAGATGTTGGCTTTGGTAACCCTGTTTTTCATGGCTATGGGTGCCTTTGTGGGTAGCTTCGAGGAGTGTGTTCCCATGATCCCTCTGGCCGTGGCACTGGCTTACTCCATGGGTTGGGATGCGCGCATCGGTATGGGTATGAGCCTGCTTGCAGTTGGCTGCGGTTTCGCTTCCGGCGTGTGTAATCCCTTTACGGTAGGTGTAGCCCAAGAACTGGTGGATCTTCCCATGTTCTCCGGTATGAGCCTGCGATTGATCTCCTTTG
>JAFOFP010000236.1 GCA_017387285.1 Lachnospiraceae bacterium | reverse complement strand
GATCTCATTTTTATCGATCTTCCACTCGCCGGTCTTTTTGCCCTCCTGCACCCGCCATGAATAGGCATTGCCCATATGGTCATCCAGACGGTATTTGTTGGCCTCCAGCTCAGCGATAAAAGGTTCACGGTCAATATTCCCTACCTCGAAGAACAGGGTGGTGGGCTGCATCACTCCACTCTCCTTGTCGCCCTTCCAGGTGGGCACACCGGCACCCACAGCCACATCGGCGTCGCCGGTACCGTCAATATAACAGTCTGCCTTAATGGCAGCCAGACCCTCCTTCATCAACACGATCACATGGCTGATCTTTCCGTCCTCGGTGATCACATCGGCCAGGCGGGTGTTAAACAGTACCTTTACACCGGCCTCCGTCACCATCTGATCCATCACCACAGCCAGTGTCTCTGACAAATAGGGCGTCACATGCTCATGGCTGGCCAGATAATAGGAATTGTATGTATTCATGCCGCTGATCTTCGAGGGATGAATGGCTCCTCCCATCTCCTCAGTTCTCAGGCAAAGCTCATCAAATACGCCCTTGACCAACTGCTCTGTGCAGTCGTTGTCATAACAGGTCATAAAGGGGCCTACCAACCCGGAGGTACTCATTCCGCCCAGCACACTGTTCTGCTCGACCAGCATGGTCTTGGCACCGTTTCTGGCCGCAGCTACCGCCGCACCAAAGCCGGCGGGACCGCCTCCGATCACCAAAACTTCCGTCTCATAAACCCGATCAATTTTACACTGATAATTCATATAGACCTCCCTTTGTCTTTCATCTGTCACCTATCTTCGATATTTCTTCCATATCGATTATCTGCTTATATCTTACTCCCCTGTCCCCTTTTCGTCAAGAATATCCTCTCTTTCCCGATCAATGTTTGCCGGCGGCGAAAACCGTCAAATCACCCACAAATTTGATTGTATTTTTTGTTTGATTATGATAACATAAGAACATTGTGTGTAAAGAAAGGATTCTCTATGAAAAAAAATAATTGGATTGCTTTGCTCCCCATCGGAGTGTTTTTGATCATGTATCTGGGACTGGGTATCATCTTTGAATATGTGTTGATGATCCCCATGGGATTCTACAATATCCCTATTGTAGTAGCTTTTCTCACTGCCCTTCTGGTTGCCTGCTTCCAGAATCCTTCCCTCTCCATCGAGGAAAAATTCGAGCTGATGGCCAAGGGCGTCGGCGAAAAAAATATCCTGACGATGATATTGATTTTCATGACCGCAGGTATCTTTGTGGGCGTAGTGGGACGGAGCAGTGCAGAGAGCGTGGCCTATTTCCTGCTTTCTGTAATACCGGCCCGTTTTTCCGTATTGGTTCTGTTTGTTGTCAGCTGTTTTGTCTCTCTGGCCATGGGAACTTCGGTTGGCACCATCACCCTGATCACCCCCATCGCACTGGCCGTGGCCACTGCTTCCGGCTATGAGGTCCCCTTATGCGTGGGCGCTGTCATGGGCGGTTCCATGTTCGGCGATAATCTGTCCTTTATCTCTGACACCACCATCGCAGCCTGCAACGGACAGGGCTGTGCCATGAAGGACAAATTCCGGGCCAATTTCGCCATTGCACTTCCTGCAGCATTGATCACACTGGCCATCATTCTGCTGCGCACCTGGGGGCATCCGGTACAGGATCTGACCGGCACCGGCTACGATCTGATCCAGATCATCCCCTACCTTCTGGTTCTGATCGGCGGAATCGCCGGATTTAACGTTTTTCTGGTTCTGTTAGTAGGTATTGTCTCCGGCTCTGTGATTATGCTGGCCACCGGCGCCACCGAGATCACTGCGTTACTGGCCAATATGGGCTCCGGTGCCGAAGGCATGTATGAGACTACCATGGTTGCCATCCTCGTCTCTGCCATCTGCGCCCTGATCCATCACTACGGCGGTTTTGATGCCCTGCTGGGATTCATCCGCAGGGTATGTAAAAACAGAAAGACCGGTAAACTTGGTATGGGGCTGTTGGTAGGTGCCATGGATATCGCCACTGCAAACAATACTGTAGCCATCGTTATGG
>JAFOFP010000235.1 GCA_017387285.1 Lachnospiraceae bacterium | reverse complement strand
GCTCCCGCACCGAGATATCCGATACGGATCATGGTGTCGTAATGAGCAAGGCTGGTCAGCTTTTTCTCCAGGAACGCATGAACAAGCTTTACCAAAACGAAGGAAATGATCGCCGCACCCACAGGGTTGATGACCCAGGTCATGGCAAACTTCTCGATCTGAGGCATATTGATCGCCAAAATCTCAGGATCGGAGTAATCTGCATAGAACAGACCCCAACCGATGATGGCACCGGTAATGGACTGGTTAGCAGATACAGGGAACTTCAGACAGCTCATCATAAATACGGTAAGCGCTGCACAGGTAAAGATAATGGCAGCCTTCAAAGCAGATTTCAGACGAAGGTCTGCTACCGTGCCGTTTGCGATTGCGTTTTCCACTGCTTCCTTGGAAGCGGTTACTTCGTTACTGGTGGACAACTCTGCCACCTTGTCAATGTTGTTTTCGCCGGCCAGGAATGCGCCGATAATAACCAGTACCGCGATGATCCAGATGGCATGACGATACTTAACCACGCCGGTCGCTACTGCCGTACCGAATGCATTTGCAGCATCGTTGGTACCCAGGGACCAGCCCATAAAAACACCTGCAACTAACAATAAATATATCATCTCATTCAAGCCTTTCTGGTAATCAACATAATCTGAATCTTATCCGCAACGTCCTCCATGATGTCGGAAACATCACAAAGCATCTCTACAAAGCCTGCAATCTGGATCTTTTCTCCAAGTCCCATCTCCTGAGAGTAGATTTCCTCGTACAGTGCCATTTCGATCTCGTCAACCTTGCTCTCCAGATCACGGATCTCATCCAGAATCGCATGGTCCTTCAAAAGCTCATCAAACTGGGAGAACATCTTGCCGATAGCGGAAAGCAAAATAGAAAACTGCTCCTTAGTGATCTCGGTGATCTTGACGATCTGATCAGCATACTTCACAGGGAACTTAAAGTGCTGAAGCACCATCATCTCTGCGGTGTGCTCGCACTTATTCGCGATCTTATCACACTTAGCAGCAACCTCGATCAGCTCAGAGCGGGTAGCAGGCAGATAAGCCACGTTGTTCAGTGAATCGATCATGGCACGAAGGGAACGGTCAGCAGCGCTCTCCATCTGATAAACGCTCTCTGCCAGGGCACGCATCATCTCAGCATCGGTGTTGGGATTTACTGCTGCCTTCATGAAATTGTTAAAACTTACCAGACATCCTTCCACATCCTTGATCTGCTCCAGGATGGTAAGATGAACCTTTGATGTGTTACTCTTAGAAAAGATACCCATTGTACGACCTCCTCCATAAAATATAACGTCTTTATATCGTCCTTTCATCTTATCATATTATTAGTTAAAGTCAATAAATCTTAACATTATTTAACTTATATTTAACTTTAAGTTTGTGCATTTTTAACAAATGTTTCCAATTCAAAAAAAGTAGGAGCGCACGTACCTCTTTCTCCATGCGCTCCTGTTAAGTCTAATTTAATCCGATATTTTACTGTCTCCAACGCTTCTGCTTCCCTTTGCCGTGAACCACGGTAGCCGCTGCCTCCGCCCGATATTTCCCCTTCAGTTGTCGGCTGCGGATCACGGTATCCAGCTGTCTGAACCGCTCTTCCTCCCGCTCATCCCGCTCCCGGTCAAGGTAATTCATCTCTTTGATCACCCGACTGCTGACCTCCTCGGTGATTTCACTGCTGATTCGATCAAGCTCATTTTCCATGGCATCGGTAAAAATCTCTGTCATCAATCGCTTAAACTCCCGTATTCTGGCCTGCTGGACGATCTCCGGTCTATCCGATATGGGATTGATCTCCCCGATCCCATTATGCTCCTCCGGAGGCAAAACCAGCGGAAGCTTTACAGACCGGTCTTCCGCGTTGATCTCCGGATCAGCATCAGGCTTGTCCGTATGTACATCATCTTTCCCCTCACTCACTTCACGGCAATCCGTCGGTTTGCCGTCCATTTCCTCCAGACATTGCTTTATTTCTTTTAACTGATAGCCCTGCCGCTTTAACTCCTTGATGGTTCTGAAAATGTCCAGCTGAACCTCTGTGTAGTAGCGATGTCCCAGATCATTCCTTGGTATCTTTAATGAAAGTTCCTCTTCCCAGTATCGCAATACGTGTGACTCCTCGTCCACCAGACGGGAAGCCTCCGAAATCAAATAATGGGACACGAAATTGTTCTCCTTTCCCCAGACTTTGCTTAAAGTATAACAGAGGAATTTTTCCTTGCCTATCCCGAACTTGTCCCAATATTCGGTCAATAAACTCCCATCATCGACAAAACAGCCTGCACGAAAGCGTTCTCTCGCACAGGCTGATCCTTATTTATCCTTTTCACTGTTTTTTCCGGAAGATTTTTTCGCATTAGGCCTCTTCGATCCACTCTTTACTCCACTCTTTCCGGTTTTTCCCTTCTTCACGCTGTAGCCAAAGGTTCCCAACTGCTCTCCCAGTGTGAAATAGGTTCCGTGGGAATAGGCAATGGGTTCTGCCGCTGTCAGACTGAACCGCCCCTTTTCATCCATATACGCCTCGTCGGCATGGACAGCCACCACCTCGGCCAAAAACATATCGTGGGATCCAAGCTCCTTCACCTCGGTGACTCTGCACTCAATATTCACCGGGCTCTCGGCGATCATAGGTACATTGACCACCTGCGCCTCCTCCTTGGTCAGGTGCATCGCCTCGAATTTATCCACATCGCGGCCGCTTCGCACGCCGCAAAAGTCGGTGGCCTTAGCCAGCTTTTTCGTGGTCAGATTAATGACAAATTCGCCGGTCTCAAGGATCATTGCGTGGGAATACCGCTCTTTTCGCACCGAAACGTAGGTCATGGCCGGGTCAGAACAAACCGTACCGGTCCATCCAATCGTAATAATATTGTCTTTTCCGTCTTTACCGCGACAGGTGACCATCACCGCCGGCAGGGGATAGAGCATATTCCCCGGTTTCCATGATTGTTTTGCCATGTTAATTCTCCTTCAGAGCCGCACTGGTATACTTCATGTACTCAGCCAGCCATACCAGATTTACTGTACCCACGGGGCCGTTTCTCTGCTTGGCAATGATGATTTCCGTAATACCCTTATCTGTCGTATCCTTATTGTAATACTCATCACGGTAAATAAACATAACCACGTCGGCATCCTGCTCAATAGAACCGGACTCACGAAGGTCGGACAGCATGGGCCGCTTGTCGGTACGGCTCTCCACCGCACGGCTCAGCTGTGACAGCGCAATGACGGGAACATTCAGCTCTCGGGCAAGACCTTTAAGTGAACGTGATATCTCCGCAACCTCCTGCTGACGGTTGTCCTGATTTTTCTTGCTTCCGGTCATCAGCTGGAGATAGTCAATAATGATCATATCCAGTCCGTGTTCCAGCTTGAACTTACGACACTTGCTGCGCAGCTCACTGATGGAGATGCTGGGGGTGTCATCGATGATCAGCTTGGAGTTTCCGATGACACCGGCACTCTCGATCAGCTTATCCCAGTCCTCATCGGTCAGGGAACCGTTACGAAGGTTCTGAGCATTGACACGGGACTCCTGGGCAAACAGACGGTTCACCAACTGCTCCTTGGACATCTCAAGGCTGAAGATCGCCACGGATTTCCCCTTCTTAAAGCCCACGTACTGGGCAATATTCAACACAAACGCCGTCTTACCCATGGAAGGACGGGCTGCAATCAAAATCATATCGGAAGGCTGGAAACCACTGGTCATATAATCCAGATCCACAAATCCGCTGGGCACACCGGTGACGGCACTCTTATTTTTCGCCGCCGCCTCAATGCGGCTGAGCACATTGAGCGCCACCTGTCGGATGGACACAAACTCTCCGGAGTTACTGTCCTTCAGCAGATTAAACACCTTTTTCTCCGTCTCCTGCAAAATATCATCCACGCCCTGACTGCCGGCATAGCACTCATTGATGATCTCCTCATTGGTCTGGATGAGACGACGAAGCACAGCCTTATCCCGCACGATCTGGGCATAAGACTTGACATTGGCTGAGGTGGGCACTGCGTTGAGCAGTTCTCTGACCATCTCCAGACTGTAAACCTCGGGAGATACATTCTTCTCCTTCAGTCTGTCCTGCAGGGTGACAAGATCCACGGGGCGGCCCTCATTATGAAGCTCCGCCATGGCCTCAAACATAACCCCATATTGATGATAGTAAAAATCCTCCGGGTGAAGGATCTCCGTGGCCGTAATGATGGCTTCCCGGTCCATCAGCATGGCACCGATCACTGACTGTTCGGCCTCCACACTGTTGGGCATGACCCTTCTGATAACCGACTCTTCCATAGTTTCCTCCGGGGACGCGCCAAACGCCCGGTGTAAATTTGTCATTTCGTCGCAGACACGTTGATTTTTGCGCTCCGCTCCGTCCCTGATTAACTGCCCTCCGCCCGCGATAGATGCGGTGCGGTTCGTCGGGCAGTAGGTATACTCGCGTCGCCTGCAAAAATCTGCCTATCGTCTGCTTACGAAAAACAAATTTTTACACCTACAAATTGGCGGTCCTACATTAACCTTCGCTAGTTTGCCTTGCAAACGATTACCTTCTGCACTCCATTTTTGACTGATAATTTATCATCTCAGCCATTCTTCTTATTACTTTCCGGATACATGTACTTTCAAGGTAGCCATGACGTCTTTGTGCAGACGGATGGATACGTTGTGTACGCCCAGTGACTTGATGGGCTCGTCCAGTACGATTTTTTTCTTGTCCAGTTCAAGTCCCAGCTGTGCCTTGGCTGCCACGGCGATCTCCTTGGAGGATACGGAGCCGAATACTCTGCCCTCCACACCGCTCTTCACTGCCAGCTCCACGGTTTTTTCCGCCAGATCGGCTGCCAGCTGTTTTGCGTTTTCCAGCTGCTCCTTGGCTACTTTATCCGCATGAGCCTTCTGCAGCTTCAGATCATTTAAACTGGTGGCATTGGCCTCCACACCCAACTTTTTAGGCAAGATAAAATTGCGGGCATATCCGTCGCTTACCTCAACGGTCTGTCCCTTTTTTCCCAAGGATTTAACATCCTGTAACAATACAACTTTCATTAGATTTCTCCTCTCTCGATCATTCCCATCACGGTTTCTTTTACCAACTCTTTGGCCTGTTCCACGGTACAGTCGCGCATCTGCGCGCCGGCTGCGCTCAAATGTCCGCCGCCGCCCATGCGTTCCATGATCACCTGCACATTCACCTCGTCAATGGAACGGGCACTGATATATATCTGTTCCTGATATTCACATAATACAAATGCTGCCTTAATACCGATAATATTTAACAATTCATTGGCTGCCTGAGCACTGACAATGGTGGGACTCTCCAGATCTGCCGAAGGACACTCACTGATGGCAAACCCGTCCACAAATATCTCCGCCTCGCTGACTGCCTTGGCCTTAGCCTTGCTATCCTCCGGATTTTCCCGGAACAGCTTGCGGACTCTGGTCACATCGGCACCGTTTCGTCTCAGGAAGGCCGCCGCCTCAAAGGTTCGCACGCCGGTCTTGTTTGCAAAGTTTCCGGTATCCACGATCATACCTGCATACATGCTGTCCGCCTCAAGGGGTCTCAGCTTGATACCGTCACCCACATACTGCAAAATCTCCGCAACCATCTCGCAGGTCGAGGACGCATAAGGCTCCACATAGGACAACACCGCATCCTCCACACTGTCTGCCATCTGGCGATGATGATCGATGACCACCACATCGGGCATCCAATCAATCAGGTCAGGGCAGTCCGTATAGCTGGCGCGGTTCACGTCCACCATGATCATCAGGGTGTTTTCATCTGCCAGTTCAGCTGCCTGGGTCTCATTGATGATCATCTCCTCCGGATAATCCGGATTATTCATAAACCGCTCCACAGTCGGTCCCATGGCCGCCGGGAGGTTTCCGATAATAATATGGGCTTCCTTGTCCAGCTCCGTGGCAATCTTATACATACCAACGGCTGCGCCAAAGGCATCATTGTCAATATTTTTATGCCCCATGATCATGATCCGCTCTTTACTGCTGATGATCTCCTCCAGAGCATGAGCCTTTACACGGGCCTTCACGCGGGTACTCTTTCCGGTCTGCTCACTCTTGCCGCCGTAGAAGGAAATGGACTCACCGTCCTTCACCACTACCTGATCGCCGCCGCGGCCCAGTGCCATATCAATGGCTGTGCGGGCGTAGGCATAACTTTCTGCCAGGGTCTCACCGCCCACACCGAAACCGATACTTAAGGTAGCCGCCATGTCATTTCCGATGTTGACTGCCTTGGCCTCCCCGAGGATGGGGAACTTGGCCTCACAGAGGGCAGCCAGCTGCACCTTCTGCATTACCACAAAATATTTATCCGACTCCGTCTTACGCACCACGCCGCCGGCATTGGAAATACTCTTGTTGATCCGTCGGTCGATGAGGGCCACCAGCAGAGAACGGCGAACCTCCTCAACACTTTGGAGCATCTCGTCATAATTATCCAGATAGATCAGACCAACAACCATCTTCTGCTGCTCGATCTGCCGCTCATACTCCACCCGATAGGTCTCGTCAAACAGACAGGCAAACACCAGCTTCAGACCGCGATCCTCCGAAGAAGACTCCCCGGGCACAACCTCCGCCGTCTGCTTCACGGTCTGCTCTGCCGACTCAACCGCCATTTCCTGCTCCTCACGAAGCAATTCCTCCGCATCGGTGATCACCGGATGCAGATCCAGGCGATAATACCGTTGGCCGTAGACCACATCGTAACTGGCTGCCTTATAGACAGGGAAAATCCTCTTTTTCTTCAGTTCAGGGAAAATATCCTTTAATCTGCGATCACCTTTTCGCCCCACGATATCCCGGAAGGCCGGATTGGACCAGAGGATCTCTCCCCGCTCATCCATCATGGCATAGGGGATATCCATCTCCTCCAGAAGCTGCTTCTGGATCCCCAT
>JAFOFP010000234.1 GCA_017387285.1 Lachnospiraceae bacterium | reverse complement strand
GCCGTGACCGCATCCTCCGGGTCCCGGGCCTTTTTGGTGAGCATGGACACCATCTCGGTGCTGCCCATTCTCCGCAACCAGGCATCGTAGGTCCTGTCCTCATCCCCTCGCAGGATCAAGAAGAGGTAGACCTCGTGATCCCACTTGAGTACCAGACTGAGCCGGATGCCGGTGATCTCGCAGGTCTCATAGCTCCCGTCCGGCAGACCGGCACCCATCCATCCAATGGATGCATCCGGATTGCGCTTGAGCCTGTTTCTGGTCCGTTCCATGTTGGTCATGTTAATCACCTCCTTATCAATATTTGCACCAGAACCGGTGCTAGTATAAATATGTAATTTTTTCTTTTCCGAAAAACACAGCCCTCTGGACCGAAATGGTTCCTCGCTGGAATCCCAACTATTTCACTTTGCATCTTTGTGAAAATGGGTCAGGAAATGAATGTGCTATAATATATTCAAGCAAAACGAAAGGAGGTAACGTCATGCCAGACCCGCCCGTATCCCATTCCCACAACCGATAACTATTCGCCTTACTTGTACCATTATCAGCAAACTTCACATTTTATATCACATCATTTTTACATCAAAGGAGAACATCACTATGAAGAAAGTTATTAATGGCAAGCTCTACAACACCCAGACCGCAAAGGCCCTTGCATCCAGGGACAACCATTGTCAGCCCGGAAGTTTTGACTATGTGGAGGAGATCCTGTATCGCAAAAAGACCGGCGAATTTTTCCTGCGTGGCTCCGGCGGCGCACGGACCATTTACTCTGAGCGCATTGAGCGAGGCTCCCGCGGCTCCTCCCGCATTGTGCCACTGACCGAAGCCGAGGCCCGCGAATGGGCCGAATCCTACGCGGACGCTGACACGTACATTGAGATTTTTGGCGCAGTCGAGGAGTAATGAAGCAGGGCAGCGCAGATCCCCCTGCGCTGCCCCTTTTGTATTTCATTTTTTAATTCTCCCATATTAATCATGTATACTACAATAGGAGGAACTAACATGGCAAAACGAAAGAATAGAAACCGCTCCGCTCGAAGAAATCCCACTACTGACTGCAAGTCCTTTGCCCAACAGGCGAGGGAATATGGCGAGTACCTTCGATGGGCCCACCGGCGCGTCTCCTGGCCAGCGCAAACCCGCGAGGGCTTTGATCTGGATCCCCTGCGCCTGGAGCGGCGTATCAATGCCGCGATCCATCTCTACGAGGATTTTCAAGCGATACTTCGCGAAACAGCACCGGAGCTTGAGTGCCGCTCGGATGAAGTCTGGCTCAAACTCTGCCTGGGCGCTATCGTTGGCATGGACGGCATAGATTTGGGCTGCAATATCCTGCTGGGAGCAGCGATCTGGATTCTGGATACTTTGGCCAAGTCTGGTCGGTTCGAGGAGGCGTGCAAGCTTTTCCCGAAAGAGAAGATCACTTTCGATGACATCCCCTGCCCGGAGGTCCACGATCTGCGCCACCAGGACCAGGCTATTCTCAGCGTTCTGTGGATTCTC
>JAFOFP010000233.1 GCA_017387285.1 Lachnospiraceae bacterium | reverse complement strand
GCACTTCAGCTGGAGCGGGAGATCCCTCAGTCTCCCTTTATTCCACAGGATCCGGCGGTGAGAGCGAAGCGGTTTGAGGAAATATTGTCCATTCAGGCCAGAGGATTAAAGAAGCGTCTCGAGCACACCAACTGTAAATCTGCGGTTGTCGGTATCTCCGGAGGATTGGATTCCACGCTGGCATTGCTGATTATTGCGAAGGCCTTTGATTTATTGGGACTTCCCCGGAGCGGAATCACTTCCGTGACCATGCCCGGTTTCGGAACCACCGACCGAACATACACCAATGCCTGCACCTTGACGAAAAAATTGGGGGCAGAGCTTAGAGAGGTACCGATCCGCGATGCGGTTACAGTGCATTTTGAGGATATCGGTCATGACATTGCAGTGAAGAATGTGACTTATGAGAATGCACAGGCCAGAGAGAGAACTCAGATTTTGATGGACATCGCCAATATGACGGGCGGTATGGTCATCGGCACCGGAGATCTGTCGGAGCTGGCGCTGGGCTGGGCCACCTACAATGGAGACCATATGTCCATGTACGGTGTCAACGGCGGCATTCCTAAGACGTTAATGCGCCATCTGGTGCGCTACTATGCCGACACCTGCGGCGAGCCGGAACTGAAAGCCGTGCTCTATGATGTATTGGATACACCTGTGAGTCCTGAGCTTCTTCCTCCTGAGGAGGACGGAAAGATCGCGCAGAAGACGGAGGACCTGGTTGGCCCTTACGAGCTCCACGATTTCTTCCTGTATTATATTCTGCGTTACGGCTACCGTCCCACAAGGATCTATCGCATGGCAAAGCATGCCTTTGCAGGACAGTACGATGAGCAGACCATCTACAAATGGATGAGGACCTTCTACTGGAGATTCTTTGCCCAGCAGTTCAAGCGTTCCTGTCTGCCCGACGGCCCTAAAGTGGGCAGCGTAGGCGTATCCCCCAGAGGAGATTTACGGATGCCCAGCGATGCATCAGCGGCACTGTGGATGAAGGAGCTGGACGGATTGCGTCCGGAGTAAGCGAAAATTGACAATGGATCGCGGTATGTTAATGTGCGTTGCTTCCTGCAACGCACATTTTCCTATATAATGGCGGTATCAATCAAGCGAGGAGGGGATAGAGATGTTGAATGAAAATATCAAATCGATCAGAAAATCAAAGGGGCTTTCCCAGGAAGAACTGGCGATCAAGCTGAATGTGGTGCGGCAGACCATCTCAAAATGGGAGAATGGCTTGTCGGTTCCGGATTCGGATATGCTGCTGTCCATATCTGAGGCACTGGAAACACCGGTCAGTGTTTTGCTCGGGGAGGCAGTCACAGAGACAAAGGCGGATGATGTGAAAGCCATATCGGAAAAACTGGAAATCATCAACCTGCAGCTGGCGAGAAATAAGGCTGCAAAGAGAAAGACTTTATGTGGGATACTGATTTCCCTGTGTATCGTCATCATTATAATCTTTGCAATGCTGCTCAAACTGGACAGCCCCTATCTGGGCTGGGATTACAGCGATCCCGAGATCGCAGTGGTGGGCGTGGCAATGCACGCATTCGAATGGATATTTATCCGACTGGCTCCGATCATCCTTATCGGAGCCGTTGTGGGAATAATACTTGTGAGTAAACGAAAGTAAAAAGCGCGAGCCGGGGCGCACAAGGTCCGGTGGACCTTGGATTTGCGCCGACGGTCGCGGAACGTAGATCGAACCCATGCAAGTTTACATGGGTTCGTGAGCACTCGTGTTCAAAAAAAATAAGAACCGGTCTTTTGACCGATTCCTATTTTTTCGAGCGCGAGACGGGATTCGAACCCGCGACCCTCGCCTTGGCAAGGCGATACTCCACCACTGAGCCACTCGCGCATAACGTCCGTGTTTCACGGACGTCTGCTATAATACTACACTCCGGTTGATTTG
>JAFOFP010000032.1 GCA_017387285.1 Lachnospiraceae bacterium | reverse complement strand
GGATGTTTAACCGGTGTATTCGGCTCATACAGTGCCGTGTTTTCCGGCAGTTCAACATCATCCCCTGTTTGCTCGGTCTCTCCGCCGACGATCGCTCCTACCGTTTCTTTGACTCCATCATCCGGCAAACCTTCCGGCTCGTGACCAGGGAGAACATCCCCCATCTCCACAATGTCCATGGGAATGGTCTCTGTGGGGGGTAGCAAACTGAAGATGCTTTCCACGGAAAAGGGCAACATCAAACGGATTCCCACAAGCCCCCAGAGAATCACGCGAAAAGCCTTGGGTGCACCCTTAAACAGACTGCGAATCAAAATCACCGCCAGCACCAACCATCCTGCCGTGAGGCTCATATTCAGCATACGAAGAAATAGGATCTGCATACTCACACCTCCTCGTACTCCGCAACCATGCGGCGAAGCTCTGCTACCTCCTCGGGCTTTAAGTTCTTGCGGGTAGTAAATGCCGCCAGAAATGCAGGAAGCGAGCCATCAAAATTTTCCTCCACAAACCGTTCGCTCTGAACCGCGTAAAGCTCCTGTCTGGAGATCAGTGAAGTCACTGTACCCTTCACATTTTGAAAAATCCCCTTGTCACAGAGACGCTTCAATACCGTGTAGGTAGTGGACTTTTTCCACTTAAATATTTCCTCACTCCGTCTGGCCAGCTCTGCAGATGAAATCGGCTCATTCTGCCAGATCAGGTCTGCAAATCGGGACTCGATCGGTCCCATCTGATAATCACTCATGTTTCTTTCCCCCTTTTTGTATTCTACAACATGTAGATTCACTAGTATTCTACAATATGTAGACTGTCATGTCAAGCAAATTTCTCTTCTTTTCATGAAAAATGGCCGACATCCAACCGGATACCAGCCACTTTTTCTCACAAGTTTACATCATGAATATTTTAGACAAACCGCTGTGCATATCCGCACCGACGACAAAGTTCCTCTGATGCCTGTCTGCGCTCAAATCCCTTCTTCATGGCATTCGCTCTGGGCGAATTCAAAATGTCCGAAAGTTCCTCACGAAACACATTGCCCAAGGCAATCACTCCCTCGCTGTCCAAACAACAGGGAACCACCGTCCCGTCACAGAGGATGCCGAATTGATCTCGCATTCCGTGACAGAACACTTCCTCGCCTTGTACAGGGGCTCCCTCATCGGGCCATTCGAAGCGATCCCCCCATTCCAGATGAAGCTTTTCCCTCACTCGGACACCCCTGGTATTTTCTATCCAATCCCCGGGCAGGAGTTCTCTCAATATCTGCTCTGCCCGGTCATTCCGTCCCTCATCATGATCCCGATTCCAGAACCGCAGCACCACAATAATCCCGGCTTTGGATGCCTTGTGGGCAAAATCGGCCACTTTTCTTAAATACCGCTCATGTCCATCCCGGTCATCCTGTTCAAAGCTGTGAACCGATACACTGATCTTGTGCACCCCGGAGCCAAGCAGTTCCTCTCCCCGGCGATCAAGCAAGGTTCCATTGGTGGTAATCACGGAGTGAAAACCTCGTTCTTTCGCCAATTTGAGAAATGCAGGAAGATCCGGATGGGTCAGAGGCTCGCCCATGAGGTGGTAATAAATATACTTGGTCGTTCCTTTCAGCTGATCAAGAATATGGGAAAACTCAGGAAGACTCATCTGTTTCAATGTGCGGTGATGACCGTGGCAGAAGGAACAGTGCATATTACAGATATTGGTGATTTCAATATAGACGCGTGAATACATAATCGTCTCCTTTATTCCACAATGATCTTATCCATCTGCTCAGTAATACAATCAATGCCGAAATCAACCAATGCCTTTCCCCAAGACTCCACCTGTGATTCGATGTACCCGTTTCCGGTGTGTTCAAACTCCGTTCCGGTGATGATGATCTCCTCATCATACCACGTATCTTCTTCTCTGTATGTTGTCTCCCCGTGATTCAACCCTTCGTAAATATAGCCACCAGAAATCCGATCAAATTGTGCATCAAATTCCACATAGTCACGAACTGATTCATCTCCATTAAAATAAACTCTTGTCAGATAATGATTCCAGCCCTTGATCCAGCCGGCATGTTCTTCGTCCGGTATAGCTTCTGTTCTTGTATCCCAATCCAGGCTATATGCTGCATCATACATTTCCAATGTTCCGTCATTCAACGTCAGATAAATCTTGGCAGTGATCCGATTGTAGTAATCATTTCCTGCCTCTCCCCAAGCGGTAACTCTACTATTCACATATCGACTGGCTGTGACGATAAGCACCACATCTCCGGGTCTAAGTTCGCCATCATTTTCCTGCAAATATTTGTTTATCGTTGACACACTACCGATAACATATCCGGACTCTGTCGAGGCGGAGCCAAAAAACGC
>JAFOFP010000232.1 GCA_017387285.1 Lachnospiraceae bacterium | reverse complement strand
GTGAAGATTTGTTCTGCGCTGGTGGTTCATGGTATTTTTGCCGGGATCCTGCTGGCAGTCAGCCTGTTTTGCGGCAATCTTCCTCAGCTGTCATGGATACAGATGCTTTATTACACCGGATGTACAGCAGTGCTGGCCCTTAGCATTGTGAAGTTTACCTCGGCAGCGGTGGTATTTTTTCGGGATATGGGCCAGTTGGTGGCCATTGCCATTCAGTTTGGCGTGTGGCTGACTCCGGTGATGTACAGCAACGATCAGATTCCTTGGAGGTGGGTGGCGTTTATCCTGCGACTTAACCCCATGTATTATGTGGCAGAAGGGTATCGTGATTCGATCATCCGCGGAGTCTGGTTCTGGCAAAAGTCGGAGACGATTTATTTCTGGGCGGTGACTCTGCTGCTGTTCTGGTTTGGAAATCATATGTTTAAGAAGCTGCGGCCGCATTTTGCGGATGTGCTGTAGGAGGGACAGTCGATGAATGCCATCGAAGTGCGTGATGTGACAAAAGTATATCGGCTGTACAATAAGCCTGTGGATCGGTTGTTGGAGGCTCTTGGGCCCAAGGGGAAGTCCCGTCATCGGGATTTCTACGCCTTGAAAGGTGTGTCTTTTGACGTAGAAAAGGGAACTACCGTGGGCGTTATCGGAACCAACGGATCCGGCAAGTCCACGATTTTGAAGATTATCACCGGCGTACTGACGCCAACCACCGGAAGTGTGGAAGTGAAGGGTACAGTTTCCGCTTTGCTGGAGCTTGGTGCCGGTTTTAATATGGAATATACCGGAATTGAAAATATTTACATGAACGGCACCATGATGGGCTATTCCAGGCAGGAGATGGAGAAGAAGCTTCCGGAGATCCTGGAGTTTGCCGACATCGGAGAGTTTGCCGGTCAGCCGGTAAAGAGTTATTCCAGTGGCATGTTTGTCCGTCTGGCCTTTGCGCTGGCCATCAATGTGGAGCCGGACATTCTGATCGTGGATGAGGCACTGTCGGTGGGAGATGTATTCTTTCAGGCCAAGTGCTACCATAAGATGGAAGAGATACGAAAAAAAGGAACCACTATCGTGATGGTTACTCACGATATGAGTTCCATTATCAAATATTGTGATAAGGTTGTTTTGCTCAATCGCGGCGATTTTGTGGCAGAGGGTGCACCGGGGAAAATGGTGGATCTGTACAAGAAGATCCTTGTGGGACTGGATCCCATGCAGGGTGAGGCCGCAGGTGCGCTGGTGGAGAAGAAGCTGGAGAAGACCGGCGCAGGTGGCACTGCTGAGGAGAGCGGACAGGAATTGTCCGGTAGAAACAATAAGGACGGGAAAAGCAGCCGGGCCGGAGGTTCTTGTGGATCGGTTTCGGAAAGCAATGCAGAACGTTGGCTAGATAAACTTGTGGTCAATCCGGAGTTCTTAAACTACGGTGACGGCAGTGCCGAGATCACAGACGTGGGCGTGTTTGACGATAAAGGTCGCCTCAGCAACCAGATCTTCAAGGGCAGTGAGTTTACTGTTCGAATGAAGGTGAAGTTTCACAAGGCAGCGACCATGCCCATCTTTGCCTTTACTCTTAAGGATAAGAAGGGCTTTGAGTTGACCGGAACCAACACCATGTACGAGGATGTGAAGATGGAACCGGCGGCGGATGGTGATGAATATGAAATCAGCTTCCGTCAGCGGATGACTCTGCAGGGCGGAGATTATCTCCTGTCCCTGGGCTGTACCAGCTTTGAGAATGGCGAGTTTGTGGTGTACAATCGCCTGTACGATGTGGTAAACATCACAGCTATCTCCTCCAAAAATACCGTAGGTGTGTATGATATGGAGTCAGAGGTTTGTGTGACCAAGAACAGCTGAAGGGGCATTAAACTGGAAAATATATCGGAGAATTCAGATGAATGATATTCTTGATTTAACTTACTATCCGGGGCAGGATTATTACTGCGACGGTGAAATTGAAGACAGACTACTGGAGCTGGCCCGGTCCGGCCGGGAGATGGAGGAGATCCTTCGGGAAAATCACGAGTGGCCCATCCTTTACCATCTCTCCGACATCCGTGAGCATGTGCTGGACTGGTATGATTTTAACCCGGAGGGGACTCTTTTGGAGATCGGTGCCGGTTGTGGAGCGGTGACCGGTCTGTTCTGCCGCAAGGTGAAACGGGTACTGGCAGTGGATCTGTCTAAAAAGCGTTCCACCATCAACGCTGTCCGCAACGGCGGCAGAGGAAATCTGAAGATCATGGTGGGCAATTTTGAGGACATTGTGATCACGGAGAAGTTTGATTATGTTACCCTGATCGGTGTGCTGGAATATTCCGCCAGCTATATCAGCAAGGGTGAGAACCCCAATCTGGAGATGTTAAAGCGGGCCCGTGGATTTTTAAAGCCCGGAGGAAAGCTGCTGATCGCCATTGAGAATAAACAGGGAATGAAATATTTTGCCGGAGCCGGTGAGGATCACACCGGACGACCCTTTGACGGCATCGAAGGTTACCGCGGTGTGAACAATGTTTACACCTTCTCCAGGCCTGAGATCGAAAAGCTTCTGGTGGAGGCAGGGTTTGCGGATAATCGGTTTTATTACCCCATGCCCGACTATAAACTGCCCAGTGTGGTTTATTCGGATGCACATTTGCCGACGCCGGGGGATTTTGTCCGGGAGGTGGAGTGCTACGACCGTCCCCGCTATGCCTTTTTTGACGAGAATGCAGCCTACTCGCAGGTGATCCGCGACGGGATGTTCCCTTACTTTGCCAACTCATTTTTGATCGTGGCAGGGGATCAGCCTAAGAATGCAGCAAAAACAGAGGATGTGCCGAAAACTGATTTTGTCGCTGCGTATGCTGAAAATACCGGGGGTGCATGTCCCACGATTTATGCAAAATACAATAAGCTCCGCGAAAGAAAATTCCGGGTGCGCACCGATATTTGTGAAGAAAACGGTCTTCGTCGGGTAGAAAAATATGCCCTTTGCCCCGAGGCGTTACCTCACGTCGAGGGTATGGCTGACCGTTTGGTGACGTTGAGATCTGTTTATCCCCGATTGAAATTTGTGGATGCCGAGAAAATCGATGGTGGCGTGCGTTTTGTTTATCTGCACGGTGAAAGCGCCGATCGACAGATCGCCAAAGCTGCGAAGGATAAGGCTTCTCTGATCAACGGGTTTGAGGCTGCTTTCGAGAGAATTTTGCCGGGAGAGGATCATCGGAGCTGTTTTGAGGAGACGGCAGCGTTTGACGCAGTGTTTGGAAACGGTGCAGGATTGGTTGGCCGTCAGGCGGTAACCACGGCAAACATCGACTGTATTCTGGAAAATATTGTTGTTGATGGGGATGACTGGATCTGTCTCGACTATGAATGGGTATTTGATTTTACTGTTCCTGTTGACTTTATGCGGTATCGGGTGGTACATTATTTCTATAAGGAATATCCTGAGACGGAAAAAATTCTCAGCGAAGAGGCTTTGCTGAATGAGTTTGGGATCGGAGCATCCGATGCAGATCGGTTTGCGGTGATGGAGCAGTCCTTCCAGAAGTATGTGTTTGGTGGCGAGCGAGATTGCCG